>CAJOOX010000150.1 GCA_905236195.1 uncultured Bacteroidales bacterium | reverse complement strand
TGTGCCGAGGACGTACCTGTTCTTTGTCGCGGTTTTCAGCAAAAGCTTTGCGTAGCTCTGTTTGTTGCCGGTGAATTTGAGCGTGCGTTCGTCGCAGTAAAGCTCAATGTCTCGCTTGAACATAAAGAAGCTTACCCAGATAACCGGATTGTACCAGTTCAGGCACAGTACTGCCGCGGCTACGCCCGACCATAAAACGTCGAGGTGTTTTAAATGGCAGAGCTCGTGAATAAGCACAGCCTCGAGCTCGTGTTCACTGTAGCTGTCGGGAATATAAATTGACGGTCTGAAAAGTCCGGTCAGCACAGGCGTGGCGTCGGCAAAGTACAGGCGGACGGTTCGCTTTATTCCGAGCTCTTCCTTGCAGGAGTTAAAGACCGAGAGTGTTTTTTCATCGCATTCGCGCCGTTTCTTTTTAAGTCCGCGGCGGTAAATAACCAGAACAATGATAAAGTAAACCGAGAGCACGAGTACTCCGGCTGCCCAAATGACCGCGAAATATTCCCCGAAACGGAACGCGTGAACGTTGGTGTTGTAATATACTCCGTCGCTGTCAGGTTTGTTGTTATCGGGCACGGCGTTCTCGCCGAAGGTTACGGAGTATCGCGGCTCGTCGCTTTGCCTGTAATAGCCTTCCTGCGAAACGATATTTACCACCGATGATGAAGTGACCGACTGCTCGTCCATTTTCGCGAAATTAAACACCGAAAAGGGAGCTGAGGGAAGAACTGGAAAGACAAGCCTTATCAGCAAAATTGCCCAGACAAGGAAGTGCCATTTTGCGCTGATACGGTTTTTGAAAATCAGTTTAAAAATGATAATCAACAGTGCCGTCGCCGTGGTGAAAACCGCGCCTTGCACTATCCAAAACCACAGCGGTTGTGCGACTTGCTCAAGTGCAAACCAAAAGTCAGAAAGAGTGTTGGGGCTCATAGCTTACTCCTTTCCCATTTTGTCAATAAGGCGCATAAGCTCCTGCGTTTCCTTTTCTGTAAGGTTTGATTCCGACGCGAGGTTGGTGACGAGCATATTTACCGAGCCGTTGTATACGCGGTTGATAAAGCTCTTTGTCTCCTTTAGCCTGCATTCCTGTTCTGACAAAAGCGCGTAATAGCGGAACACCGCGCCCTCGTCGTTAATCGCGGCGGCTTTTTTTGACACAAGCCTGCGGACAAGGGTTTTGATTGTGGAATCGCTCCAGCCTTTTGGCGAGAGCGCCTTGCGTATGTCCGTGATGGTAGAGAACGGATTGCTCCAAAGAAATTCCATTACGCTCCACTCGGATTCGGAAATGCTGATTTCATTTTTCATATTATCACCCCGGTTTTTTTTAAAAAGGTTACATATGTAAACTGTAATTATAGTTTACAACCGTAACCTTAATTTGTCAAGATGTTTTTAAAATAAAACGGGCGGACAATAAAGTCCGCCCCTACATTCAAATAACTTAGGCTTTTTTGTACATATTATCGTAGTACTTCATATAGTCGCCGGAGGTGATTTTGTTCATCCACTCCTCGTTTTCGAGGTACCACTGGATTGTCTCGGCGATGCCCTGCTCAAAGGTGTACTTGGGTGCCCAGCCGAGCTGAGTTGTGATCTTTGTATTGTCAATCGCGTAACGTCTGTCGTGACCGGGACGGTCCTTAACGTACTTGATAAGGCTCTCGTCCTTGCCGAGGGTCTTGATGATGAGCTTTACAATCTCGATATTTGCCTTCTCGTTGTTGCCGCCGATGTTGTAAATCTCGCCGATAACGCCCTTGTGGAGCACGGTGTCGATAGCGTTGCAGTGGTCGGATACGTGCAGCCAGTCGCGGATCTGCATACCGTCGCCGTATACGGGGAGCTGCTTGCCGTTCTTGCAGTTGTTAATCATAAGCGGAATCAGCTTTTCGGGGAACTGGTAGGGACCGTAGTTGTTCGAACAGTTGGTCACGATGGTAGGCATACCATACGTGTCGTGGAAGGCGCGAACGAAGTGGTCCGAGCTGGCCTTCGATGCTGAATAGGGTGAGTGGGGATTGTATTTGGTGGTTTCGACAAAGAAATCCTTGCCGTAGGCCTCATGCTGGTTCTCCGACGATGCCTTGGTCGAGAAGGGTGCGGGTACTCCTTCCGGATCGGTGAGTTCCAATGCGCCGTAAACCTCATCGGTCGAGATATGGTAGAAACGTTTGCCTTCGTACTTTTCGGGCAGCGACTCCCAATAGAGTTTGGCAGCCTGCAGCAGGGACAATGTGCCTATCACGTTGGTTCTGGCAAAGGTGAATGGATCTTTGATACTGCGGTCGACGTGGCTTTCGGCAGCTAGGTGAATGATGCCGTCCACCTGTTTGTCCTGCATCAGTTTGTAGAAGGCGTCGAAGTCGCAGATGTCCATCTTTACAAACTCATAGTTGGGTTTGTCCTCGATGTCCTTGAGGTTGGCCAGGTTGCCGGCATACGTCAGTTTGTCGAGGTTGATGATGTGATACTCGGGATATTTGTTCACGAAAAGGCGTACTACATGGCTTCCGATAAAGCCTGCGCCGCCGGTAATTACGATATTGCGTTTCATAGGAATTATAGAGTTTTGTAACCGTCTCTTTCAATTTCTTCGATGACCTTGAGCAGATATTGTCCGTATTGGTTTTTAATCATGGGCTGGGCCAGCTGACGCATCTTTTCGGTGTCAATCCATCCCTGGCGGTAGGCAATGCCTTCCAGACAGGCCACCTTCAGACCCTGACGCTTCTCAATGACCTCAATGAACGTTGATGCCTCCGAGAGTGAGTCGTGCGTACCCGTATCAAGCCAGGCAAAGCCGCGTCCCAGAGTCTGCACCTTGAGATTCTGCTGCTGCAAATAGACTTGGTTCACCGTTGTGATTTCAAGTTCGCCACGTGCTGAGGGTTTTATGGTCTTGGCTACATTGACTACAGAATTCGGATAGAAATAGAGACCCACTACGGCATAATTGGATTTGGGTTTAGCAGGCTTCTCTTCAATCGAAAGACAATTGCCCTCCTTGTCGAACTCAGCCACACCGTAACGCTCGGGATCGTTCACCCAATAGCCGAATACGGTGGCTTTGTCGTTTTGCTCTGCGTTGAGAACGGCTTCTTTCAGCAGGCGCGTAAAACCCATGCCGTGGAAAATGTTGTCTCCCAGGACAAGACAGACGCTGTCGTTGCCAATGAACTTTTCACCGATAATGAAGGCCTGGGCAAGACCGTCGGGTGAGGGCTGCTCTGCATATTCGAAGTGAACTCCGTAGTCGGAGCCGTCTCCCAACAGACGTTTAAACCCGGGAAGGTCGTAAGGGGTCGAGATAATCAGAATGTCGCGAATGCCGGCCAACATGAGAACCGAGATCGGATAATAGACCATCGGTTTGTCATAAATCGGGAGCAACTGTTTGCTGACACCCTTGGTAATAGGGTAGAGCCGCGTTCCGCTACCGCCAGCCAGTACGATTCCTTTCATTTGGAATTACTTTTTTATTTGTTTATATAACCTTATAAGAACCTCGTTTGAGGACATTTCATGCTGCAAATATACAAATATTTTTTATATATAGGTATAGAAAGTTCAAAAAAAATGATTTTTGAATGATATTTTTGATGAAAAGCTTGGATTTTAAAGAAAAGAACAGTATCTTTGCACCATATTTTACATTTTATTTAATAACTAACTGATATGAAGAAATTTATCATCTTCCTCGTATGTGCATTGAGCCTCACCGGAGCAATGGCACAGAGTAAATTTGACAAAATCACAGAATCGCTGCCTCCCTTCAAATTGGGTGCGCAGGCCGGTTTCAATGTTTCCTGGTTGTCCCATGCCGGCTACAATTCCCATGCCGGTTTCAACTTCGGCGTTACCGCCATGTTCGATGCTTCCCAGCTCATCAAGGATACCTATGTGAGAACCGGTCTGCTCGTCAACCGCAAGGGTTACGACAATCCCGACGCTCAACAGAAGGGCAACAGCTGGTATCTGGAGATTCCGATTCGCTATGGCTACAGTTATCTGCTCACAAACGACTGGACCCTCCTTGGTGAAACCGGTCCCTATCTGGCTATCGGTACGGGCGGTACGGTTAAGAATGACATCGGTCCTGATTTTGACTATTTCGACGGTGATTCTTTCGACCGTTTCGATTTCGGATGGGGCTTCCATTTTGGCGCTCTCTATGACCAGCATCATCAGGTGATGTTCGGTTGGGATCTCGGTTTTGTCGATCTCAACAGCACTTTCAATATCAAGAACCGTAACTTCATGATCAGTTACGCCTATTACTTCCTCTGATGGCAGTCGTCATTGACTTGCTGCTGGCGTATTTCGTCTATTTCTTGACGAGAGTGGCCTATTTGCTGGAGAACTGGTCCTATTTCCAGAACCTGACTTCCGGCGAACTGTTGAATATTTTCAGTGGCGGATTGTTGTTTGACACATCCGCCATCTTCTATACCAACGCACTTTGGATTGTGATGGTCCTTCTCCCGCTCCATTGGAAAGAGACCGCCGCCTATCACAAAGTGTGCCGTTGCCTGTTTGTGGTCGTCAACGGACTGGCAGCTGTGATGAATCTGGCCGATTCGGTCTATTTCACCTATACGCTCCGCCGCAGCACCAGTACCCTCTTCAGCGAATTCAGCAACGAGAGCAACCTGGGTTCTGTTGTCAGTGTCGAATTGTTGAACCACTGGTATCTCGTTCTGCTGGCCGTCCTGCTCATTGGCGGATTGTGGAAAGCCTATCGTGTGCCGGGATTCAAACCAGTGGCTTCCTGGCGCTATTATCTGACTTCCACGCTGATGCTGGTAGCCTTGGTGATTCTTGCCATCGGAGGCATTCGCGGCGGGTTCACCAAAGCCGTACGCCCCATCACCATCAGCAATGCCAACCAGTATGCGCCCAAACCCACCGAGGCGGCTCTCGTCCTCAACACGCCCTTCTCGATGATACGTACCGTCGGCAAGGATGTCTTCAAGGTGCCCTCTTATTTTGCTACCGAGGAGGAGATGGTGGCTGTCTTTACGCCCATCCATCATCCCCAGCCGGCCGATACGGTAGTTTATAAGCCTAAAAATGTTGTGATTCTCATTGTCGAAAGTTTCGGACGTGAATATTTCGGGGCTTTCAACCACTGGCTGGAGGATGGGAATTACAAGGGTTATACGCCTTTCCTGGATTCTCTGGTGTCCCAAAGCGTGGCCTACAGGTATTCTTTCTGCAACGGACGCAAGAGCATCGACGGTATGCCTTCCATTCTGGCAGGTATTCCCATGTTTGTGGAGCCGTTTATCCTCACGCCCGCATCGATGAATGACAAGACCGGCATTGCCGGCATTCTGGGCGAACGCGGATACGAATCGGCCTTTTTCCACGGTGCGCAGAACGGCAGTATGGGATTCAATGCCTTCGCGGCCTCCATCGGTTTCCAGAAGTATTACGGACGTACGGAGTTCAATGAGGATCCCCGTTTTCGCGGCGATGCCGATTTCGACGGCACATGGGCTATTTGGGACGAACCCTTCCTGCAGTTCTACAGCCGCAAGATGGACGAAATGAAAGAGCCTTTCGTTACGGCTGTATTTACGGCCTCAAGCCACCATCCCTTTGCCATTCCGGCACAGTATAAGGATACCTTTCCCGAGGAAGGACTGGCCATCCACAAATGTGTGCGCTACACCGACCATGCCCTGCGCCGTTTCTTCGAGATCTCCAGCCGGGCTCCCTGGTTCAAAAACACCCTCTTCGTGATGACCAGCGACCACACCAACTTCAGCGACCACGCCGAATATCAGACCGACCTGGGGGGCTTCTCTTCGCCCGTCATCTTCTATGATCCCAGCGGCGACCTGCAGCCCGCTATGGTCGATGCAGTGGCCCAGCAGATTGACATCCTGCCCACCGTTCTGGGCCTTTTGGGCTATGACAGGCCCTTCCTGTCGTTCGGCTGCGATTTGTTCAATACACCGGCACGTGACACCTGGGCCGTCAATTATCTCAACGGCATCTATCAGTATGTCAAGTGGGGATATGTCCTTCAGTTCGACGGACAGAAAACCACGGGAGTGTATTCGCTCGAGGATAAACTCATGGAACACAATCTCGTGGGCAGTGTGGCTGAACAGGGCCGAATGGAGCTGGAGCTCAAGGCTGTCATTCAGCAGTATATGATGCGGATGAAGACGAACCGTCTTCTTCCTGATGCTTCTTGAGCAACTTCCTTTCGTAGTTTTTACCGTTGATCTCAACGAATCGTTCGTTGAATTCCTGACGGGTACGTTTCCATCTGTCGTGACTCCAGAGCCAATACTCTGGCTGGCGGCGGATGGTTTTTTCCAATTCCCGGAAATAGATGTCGGTGATTTCGTTTTCGGGATAGGATTTGGGGTCGGTGGTGATGACGCGGATCTCGCCCACGTAATAGCCGCGCTTCTCGCACGTCACATCCAGATAGGCGACCACCTGGTTGCGGCGGCGGGCAATACGTTCAGTTCCGTTGAGCACGGGGGTGTCGTGATTGAGGAAGTCGGTCCAATGGTGGATATTATGCCAATGTGGTTTCTGGTCGGAGATGAACCCGATAATCATCGGCTTGGTCTCGTTGATTTTGATAATCTGGCGTATGGTGTCGTTCATGGGGATGCAGATGGTGTTGAACCGCTCACGCACATCCACAAAGAGCCGGTCGGTGACTTTGTTCTCCAGGGGATGGTAGATTTCGGCCACCTGCACCTTGTCTGAGAGCCAGAGCGAGATAGACGATATCCATTCCCAGTTGCAGTAATGACCCATGTAGAGACACACCGAACGTCCCGCCTCAAACTCAGGCTTTAGGGCATCAAGGCCCTTGAAGACCATGTGCTTGCGCATGTCGTCTGGCGAGATGGTTTTCAGTTTGATGGTTTCCACCAGATAGTCGCAAAACCAGCGGTAGAACCGATTCTCGATACGGTGTATTTCTTCGGCATCCTTTTCGGGAAACGATTCAACGAGATTTTTGTGTACCACTTTATATCTGTACCTTACGATCTTGGCCACAAGCACATAGAGGAGGTCAGACAAAATGTAGAGCGCCCCGAAGGGAAGCTTCGAGGTCAGCCACCAAAGGCCGTTGGCTATCCAATGGACGATTTTCATTATCTGGGACTTTCGTTTTACAAATAAAGGCCCTGCAGATGCAGAGCCTTGTGCGGTAGAAGTGAGATATATTACTTCTTGCGATTGCCGTAGCGGGAGAGGAACTTGTCAACGCGACCGGCAGTATCGACGAGTTTGCTCTTACCTGTGTAGAAGGGGTGAGAAGCGCTCGTGATTTCGAGCTTTACGAGGGGATAGGTCTCGCCATCGATCTCGATGGTCTCTTTGGTTGCAACGGTCGAACGCGAAATGAATGTCACATCGTTCGACATGTCCTTGAATGCTACCGGACGATAGCTCTCGGGATGAATACCTTTCTTCATTTTGTTTATTGTTTTTGTGCCTATCCCTCTCTCCAGCGGCTTCAGCTCGGCAGGAAGGTACACCCTGCGGGAGTCCTGTACGCTTTCAATAGGATAAAGCGGTTAATATTTTGCAAAAGCGCTGCAAAGATAGAAAAAAGTTTTCATCCTGCCAAATTATTTTGGATAAAAATGTATTCCCGAGGTGAACTTTCTCGTAATATGCGCGTTTTTTTAACCTAAAGATAGCATTTTCGGCCCCGTGATTTGCTATTTTCGAAAAAAAAACACTATCTTTGCGGCCATATAATATATAGGAATAAGTATTGGACAGATATTGGAATAGGTATGGTAAGACGACTGCTGTATTTGGTCAGATTGCTGCTGTTTTTCATCCTGGTGTTTTTCATCGGGAAAATCATCTTTGTGCTTTACAACGCCAACGGCGGCCCGGAGTCCTGTTCCATGGCGGACTTCCGGGAGGTTGTCCGTCACGGATTCTCCCTGGATTTTTCCACATCTCTCTATTTCGTGGTCATTCCGTTGCTTGTCGTTCTTGCGTCTTTGTGGGTCAAATCGTGGAAGGTGCTTCGCGGCGGTTTGAAGGTTTATTATCTTCTGATTGCCCTGCTCGTCGCTTTGGCGGTCGTAGCCGACGCGGCACTTTATGAGTTCTGGCACTTCAAACTGGATTCCTCCTTTTTCCAGTATCTCGATGCCACGGGAGATGCCTTTGCCAGCGTCAGCACGGGTTATTTAGTCGTCAGACTGTTGGCCGTAGCCTTGCTGGTTTGGGCAATCTGGAAAGGTCTGGTGAAGATTACGCCCCAAGAGCTGTCAGTGCTTTCCATAGGCAAACGCGTCACGGGAACCCTGATCTGTCTGCTGCTCATTCCCCTCATGGTCATCGGTATCCGGGGCGGATTTGATGTGAGCACCACCAATATCGGACAGGTCTATTATTCCGAGAATCAGTTCCTGAATCATTCAGCTGTCAATCCCGTATTCTCGTTCCTGTCATCGCTGGACAAGGTTTCCAAAGCCAACGAGACGGAGAAACGTTATCATTTCTATGAAAGCGGCGAGCTGGAGGATTACCGTTCCCGTCTGTTTGCCGGCGGGGGAGAGGTGCCCGCCGACACGCTTCTCAATACCCGGACACCCAATATCCTGCTGGTGCTGATGGAAGGATGCGGCGGACGCTTCACCTACCTGCGGGGCGATACGGTGACAATGCCCCATCTGCTGGCTCTTTCACGCGAGGGTATTGCTTTCGACAGCTGTTACGCCAATTCCTTCCGCACCGACCGCGGTCTGGTATGTGCGCTCAGCGGTTATGAGTCGTTCCCTACGGTGAGTGTTATGAAGGTGCCGAGCAAGAGTAATGCGCTGCCCTCCCTGGCACGGTCGCTCAAGCGTGCCGGCTATTCCGCAACGTTTGTCTATGGCGGCGACGCCAATTTCACCAATATGCGCAGTTATCTCATGGCCACAGGCTATGAGCGTATCGTGGCCCAGGAGGATTTCAGCGGCGAGGAACGCGGCTCCTCCAAATGGGGTGTGACCGACAGCATTACCTTCTCGCGCACGCTCGAACTGTATGAAGAGGCAGTTGCCGCCGGCAATCCTGTGTTCATGACACTGCTCACACTTTCCAGCCATGAGCCATGGACCGTTCCCTACAGCCGGATTGCAGATGACCCGATAAAGAATTCGTTCGGTTATCTGGACTGGTGTATCGGGAAGTTCATGACGAGGCTGAAACAGAGTCCCGCATGGGACAATACGGTGGTGATTTTTGTGCCCGACCACGATATCGCACTCCAGAGCAGTGATCCCGGCAGCAGTCATATCCCGCAAATCTGGTGTGGAGGAGCCGTCCGTTCTCCCCGGGTCATCTCCACGCTTTGCAACCAGAACGACCTGCCGGCCACGCTGCTGGGGCAGTTGGGACTGGAGCACGGAGACTTTGCCTTCTCCCGCAATGTGCTGTCCTCCGGTTATCGGGAACATTTAGCCGTCCACTATTTCAACAATGGATTCTGTGTGTGGGACGATGCCGGGTTCTCCATGTACGACTTCAATGCCGATGCCGTCATGAAGGAAATTCCTGAATCCTCACCCGAACGTATTCGCTGCGCAAAGGCGGTGCTCCAGATGGTGGCTGAGGATTTCAGCGGGAGGTAAAAGACCCATTATGTCGAAATATCGAAAAAAATAACAAGACAATATGATAGTTTTCAATAAACCCTACTGCTCGGGTCGCGAGCTGAAGTATATCGAGGAAGTAAGTCATTCGATGACGATGTCCGGCAACGGTGATTTCACCAAGAAGTGCCACGCTTTCTTTGAGCAGAAATACGGGTTCAGAAAATGTCTGCTCACCACCTCCGGCACCGATGCCCTCGAGATGTGTGCCATGCTGTGTGATCTCCAGCCCGGCGACGAGGTTATCATCCCGTCCTACACCTTTGTTTCGACGGCATTGGCCTTCCTCCGTGAAAAAGCGAACGTCGTGTTTGCCGACTCTTCCGCTGAGTCTCCCAATATCACCGCCGAAATCATCGAGCCGCTCATCACTCCCCGCACCAAGGTCATTGCCGTGGTGCATTATGCCGGCATCGCCTGCGATATGGATGCCATCATGGCTTTGGCCGACAAGCACAATCTCCTCGTGGTGGAAGATGCCGCCCATGCCATAGACTCCTGTTATAAGGGACGTCCCCTGGGGAGCATCGGACATCTGGCTGCCTTCTCTTTCCACGAGACAAAGAACATCAGCTGCGGCGAAGGCGGCATGCTGGTGGTCAACGACGAACGTTTTGTGCGCCGTTCCGAGATCATCTGGGAGAAAGGTACCAACCGCGCGGAATTCTACCGTGGGATGGTGAACAAATACGGGTGGTGTGACCTCGGTTCCTCCTTCCTTCCCTCCGAGTTCAATGCCGCCTTCCTCTGGGCTCAGCTCGAACAGCTCGACGACATCCAGAACAAGCGTAAACATATCTGGGAGATTTACGACCATGCCCTGCGCGGTCATGTCGATGAGACGAAGATGCAGTTGCCCGTTTTGCCCGACTATGCCACCAACAATGCCCACATGTACTACATCGTCTGCCAGTCGCTCGACTACCGCACCCGTCTCATGCAGTACCTCAAGGACAACGGCGTGCAGTCAACCTTCCACTACATCCCGTTACACTCCAGCAAATACTACGCTGAGCATTTCAAGGGCGCGCCCCTTGTCAACGCCGACCGTTACGGCGACTGTCTCGTACGTCTGCCGCTCTACTATGAGCTCACCGGTGACGAGGCCCGGAAGGTGGCACAGCTCATCCTCGAATTCGCTCAAAACAATTAAACGATGGAACTATCAGTCATCAGTCCTTGCTACGGAGCCCCTACACTGCTCCGTGAGCTGGTGCGTCAGATTGAAGAGTCGGTACGGGAGCTGACCCCCGACTATGAAATCATTCTCGTCGAGGACTGCAGTCCCGACAACAGCCGTGAGATTATCACGGACATCTGTCGCGAGAACAAACGCGTGAAGGGCGTTTTCCTGAGCCGCAACTTCGGACAGCAGTATGCGCTCAATGCCGGCTTCGACCTTTCCAGCGGTGAGTATGTGGCGGTACTCGACTGCGACCTTCAGAATCCGCCCATGTTCCTCAGGGACCTTTTCCGCAAGATGCAGGAGGGCTACGACATAGTCTTTGCCAGCCGTCAGGAACGTCCGGACAATTACTTCATGACTGAGGGTTCCCATCTCTTCAACCGGCTCATGGGCTATCTCACCGACACGCCCCAGGACGAATCGGTGGCCGAGTTCGCAATGTACCGCCGCAAGGTGGTCAATGCGATGGCCATGATGGGCGACTACCGCCGCTACTATCCCCTCATGGACAAATGGGTGGGTTTCCGTACGGCCAAAGTCGAAGTGCCCCACGACGCTCGCACCGACGGCAAGGAGTCTTCCTACACCATGCGCCGCCGCATCGGGCTGGCCGTCCAGACGGCTGTGGCCTTCTCGACCAAGTCGTTGCGGCTCATTGCCTATTTCGGCTTCCTCATTACCCTCATCGCCATGATTGTGGCTATTGCCCTGGTTATCAAAACCCTTGTCACCGGCATCGATGTCAGCGGCTGGGTCACCACCTTCGTTTCCATGTGGTTCATCGCCGGAATCATCATCTCGATTCTGGGTATCATCGCCGTCTATATCGGCAATATCTTTGACGAGGTTAAACGACGTCCATCCTACATCGTGGGCGAAAAACTGAATTTCGATGAGTCCCAAAGTTAAAGCCTTTTTCTCCAGTTCCCGTTTCTGGATTATATTCGGTCTGCTGGTTACAATAGCAGCCACTGCCATCGAGGTGGCAAGAGGTCGCAATACCAACTATTTCGACTACTATGACTCGACGATGATGTTCTGGAGCGGGCTCTCTCCCTACACGATGGAGTATGCCCAGAACCACTACATCTATTTCCTCTACACGCCGGTGTTCAGCACCCTCTTCATGCCCATATTCGCATTGCCGTGGTGGCTGGGGCCTTTCGTGTGGAACATCCTCAACTACGGCCTCTTTGTGCTTGCTGTCTGGACGCTGCCCGCGGCCTTTGCTCCCCACCGGCTGAAGATTTTCGGCTTTGTCCTCTCGGTGGTGTTGCAGAGCGTCTTCTGCTATCAGTACAACCTTGTGGTGTGTTATCTGGCTATCCTGGCTTTCAATCTGCTGGAGCGGAACCGTCCCTTTTGGGCGGTGCTGCTCATCATGCTCTCCACAACGACCAAGATTTACGGAGCTGCCGAGCTTTTGCTCCTGTTCTGTTATCCCAAAGTCTGGCGCAATTTCGGCTATGCTGCCCTCTGCGGCATCGGATTCCTGCTGTTGCCTGCCCTCAATCCGGCGCTTGACAGCATCCGGGATCTCTATGCCTCACAGTTTGAGATGATAGCGTCCCACCACAGTGACTCCGATTTTATCGGCATCCTCTTCGCCCGCGGTTTGAAGTGGCTCCTGTTGCCCAACTACCGTATTGTTCAGTTCGTTGTCGTGGCCCTCATCTGCGGCCTCTTCTTCCTGCGTCACACCCGCTGGAACAGTCTCCTTTTCCGCACGCAGATGCTTGCTGTTCTGATGGGTTTCATCATCCTCTTCAGCGACAGTCCCGAGACCCACACCTATGTCATAGCCCTCACGCCCTATGCGATGGCCTTCTTCCTGATGCCCCGCCGCACGGTTTTCGACTGGGTGCTGTTCTGGCTGCTCTTTGTCAATTTCTGCATTTTGCCCACCGATGTGCTTTGTCCCGCTTGGCTCCACATTTATATCCACCGCACCTTCTGGCTGGATGTTTATTGTATGTTCATTGCTTGGACGATTATGTTCTGGCGTGCTGCGGGTCCCGCTTTTACCGATGGAGAAAACGCCTCCGGCGATTCCCGTCTGCCCAAGTCTGCGCTGATGTTGCTTGCTTTGCTTGCCCTCCCTGCAGCAGCTTGTGCCCAGGAGGATCGCATCTTCAATGTCGATGGTGTTACGTTTACGATGAAATATGTGGAAGGCGGCAACTTTCTGATGGGCGCCGCAGCAGGCGACACACTGGCCGATCCAGATGAATTTCCGCAACACTACGTCACGGTCGGCTCTTTCTATCTGGCCGAGACCGAGGTGAGCCAGGCGCTTTGGAAGGCTGTTATGGGCAAGAACCGTTCGAAATACAAGGGCGATAATTGGCCGGCCGAGAGCATTTCCTATGACGATGCCCACGAATTCATCGGCAAGCTCAACCATCTCACCGGCGAGCATTTCCGTCTGCCTTCCGAGGAGGAATGGGAGTATGCGGCCCGTGGCGGCAACCGTTCGCATGGCTATCTGTATTCCGGTTCGGATGATGTGGATTCTGTGGGATGGAGTCTCCGCGACAGTATGGATTACAGCCACAATGACATCCGTACCCGACAGCCCAACGAACTGGGACTCTACGACATGAGCGGCAGCGTGTGGGAATGGTGCGAGACGGTTTTCAGTGAATATGAGAACCCCAAGACCAACTTTCTCACCCAATATTTCCGTTCGCGTATGAGAATCGTGCGCGGCGGATGCCTCGAGAACGAGGTGCGCTACCTGCGTGTCTCCAACCGATATGTTCAGACCACCTGGCGCCGTGAACGCACCGTCGGCATGCGTCTGGCAATGTAGCTTCACTCTCAACTATTTTGTATTTTGATATTTTATATTTTATATTAAAATTACCACTCTGTGCCTCTCAGGAAGTCCTTGACTCCCTCCTTTAAGGGAGGCCGGGGTGGTTCGTGGGGGATTCAGAGGATCCTCAACTCTAAACTCTAAACTAAATATGCTCGATTACGCTATATTAATCAATTCCTGTGACCATTACGATGACTGTTGGGAGCCGTTCTTCAAGTTATGGAAGACCTATTGGCCCGACTGTCGCGGCAAGTTGTATCTGCTCACCGAATACAAGGACTATTCCTATCCGGGCCTCGACGTCACGCCCCTCAAGGTGTGTGAACGCAACAGCTTCCCACGTGACCGGCGGGCCACGTGGAGCAAGTGCGTGCGCTGGGCGCTTGAGGCCATTCCGCAGGAGGTGGTCTTCTATGTGCAGGAGGATTATTTCCTCACGGACCCCGTCCGCAATGATGAGCTGGAGCGTCTGCTGGCGCTCATGGAGGAGCATCCCGAAATCAAGTGTCTCCACGTCACCGACTGGAATGCCCGTCATTTCCATCCGTCACGCTACGGCGAGAAGCTATGGGAGATGGATCGGTTCCAGAATTGGCGCGTGAGCTGTCAGGCCGCCTTCTGGCGCAAGGACGAACTGCTGGCCATACTGCGCGACCGCGAGGATGCCTGGAATTTCGAGTACATGGCCACCCGACGCTCGGCTGCCTATGGTCACACCTATCTCAGTGTGGCCCACGACTGGGCGAAACACGGCACCTTCGACCTCTTCAACTATGTGCGCACAGGCATTGAGCACGCCCGGTGGAAGGAGGAGGTCGTTCCGCTCTTCGAAAAGCATGGTATCCGTGTTGATTTCTCGCGGCGCGGCATGTTGGCCGACTGGCAAAAGCCGCCCTTTCACAAGCGTCTTCCGCGCAAGTTCAAGGTCATCGGCAAGTATGTTGTCAATCTCTTCGACATCCTCGCCATCCTTCTCCACGGTAAATAAGATTCTTCAGTTACTCCCTCCTTTCAAGGAGGGCCGGGGGGGTGGACCTTGAGGGTTCCTCATTCCCTGTATTCGCTGTAGGGTTTCTCCAGGTCCAGATAATGGAAATTGTGCTGGCGCTGGTGATTGCCGTCGGGAATGGTCATGTAGTCTCCGTATTTATTGGAGAGATACTCGTCATAGTGCTCAACGCCAGCGGCCGTTATCGTTTCGAACTCGTAGGGGGCGGGGGTTCCGAGCACTGATTTATTCATCACACCTTTGGATCCGTCATCATAGTCGGCCACCAGGCGGCACTTGTCGTAATCGTATTTTGTGAGGATACTGCGTATTTTGCGCTGGACTTCCGCCAGGGAATATAATTTCCGGCACAGGAGCGGTATCCAGCAGCTGGGGCCGTGTCCGTGTTTGTAGGGGTCACGGAAGAGCAGATAGAGCACGCGTTTGTAATACTCGTATTTTGCGAAATGAAACTTCTGTGCCAGCCAGCCCTCCGGTGCTCCGTCGATGGGAAAGACATCGATATAGATGCCTCCGAGATATTTGAGGTGGAAACGCTCAATCAGGGTGGTGCTGGCATCCTGGATTTTGGCGAAGGGCAGGGGATAGACGCGGTCGTTCTCCGCACACACCATCTCGAAAGGCCTGGGAAGCCATTCGGCGCAATGTGCTATGAGACGGTCGTAGTCAGGGCGGGGCATCGCTATGTCGAGATCGTCATCCCAGGGAATGAATCCCTTGTGACGCACAGCCCCGATCATAGTGCCGGCCCAAATATAATAACGCAGGTTGTGCTCCCGACAGGTTTCATCGACAGCTTTGAGAATAGGCAGTATTCTCAGTTGCAGCGGACGTATATCGTATGCTGGCATCTTCTTTTTTTATTTACGGTATGTGACAATTTTGCTCAAGCCGCCAGTCAGATAAGGGACTTGGGAATCGCTTCAGTAGCTTTCCGGAAATCCTCTGGGGTGTCCAGCTCGTAGGAGAAAAGGTCTGTGGTATCCACCACCCTGAAGGTGTGCCCCTGGGGGATAAGCCGTTCGAAGGCACGCTCATAGAATATGTCGATAAGACCTTCGTCGAGTATCATTTTGCGGAGTTCCCGGTAGAGGGCTTCTGTGTAATCGGGAGTCATCTTCTCGATACCCACAGATTCGCCTGCGGCGTCCCCGGCCCGGCAGGTCTTGCTGATTTCGGTGATGTTAAAGCCGGAATCCACAACGATTTTCATCTCCTCTTCTCCCAGTTCATGACGCTGCATGGCAAGGGCGGAGCACTCCTGACGTGCCACTCTGCGCACGGTTTCCGGGTCACAGAGGATATCACTGTCCATGAGCAGCACTTCCTGTCCGTGCAGTTCCCGCATCGCAAGCCAGAGGGAGAAGATGTTGTTATTGTGCTCGTAGTCCGTGTTGTCGATGAGTCGAAATTCGGAAACCGGGTATTGGGAATTCAGAAACTCGCGGATCATCGGAGCGCGATAGCCGGTCACGACGAGGAAGTCGCTGATGCCCGCAGAGGCCATGGCGTCAACGGTGCGCCCGAGAAGCGTCTTTCCTCCCACCTCGAGAAGGCACTTGGGCTTGGTGTCGGTAAGGGGGCGGAGCCTCTTTGCCATTCCCGCGGCCAGAATAACACCTGTCATGCTAACACTTTCAATATGGTTTCGACAACAGTCTGCGTCTGCTCCTTGCGGCCGAGAGTGATGCGCAGGCAGGACTCGAGTCCCTTGTCTGTCATGAACTTAATCTTGTAGTTCTGGTCGGCCAGGGCCTGCTGCAGTTTCTCTTTGATTTCCGGGGGGTACTTGATGAGGATGAAGTTCGCTACCGATTTATATACCTTGAACCCGGGCTTGTCGCCCAGCGCTTTTTTGTAAAGCTGGCGGCCCCACTCCATATCATCGGCCACATGCCGGTAGTGCTCCTCGCTTTCGAGGGCGGCCAGAGCCACCGCTTCAGAGAACCGGTTGTATCCCAGGTACTTGTTGATGTAGCTGATGAAGTGGGTATGGCCCTGTCCGATGAATCCGAACCCGCATCTCAGGCCCGGAAGACCGTAGAACTTCGAGAGCGTGCGCGAGATGATAAGGTTGCTGTATTTATTGACCAAAGGCGCGATATAGTCCGTGTCGCTGGTGATGAAACTGGCATAGGCCTCGTCAATCAGCACCATGGTGTCATCGGGGATATTCTCCATGATACGGCCTATTTCCCCGCTTGTCAGACCATTGCCGGTCGGGTTGTTGGGGGAGGCCAGCAGGAGCATACGGGGATGGATGCGCTGTGTGTATTCAATCACCTCGCCGATATCGTATGCGAAGGTGTCATCCTGTTCATGCAAAGGATACATTTCGAATGTTCCGTAACATTCACTGGCTACCTTATTATAATACCACCAGGAATATTCCGGAATAAGAATGGTTTTATTATCCCCCTTCATGAGGTAATAGTGAATGGCATTCTTGAGAATATCCTCCCCGCCGTATGCCAGAAGGACCTGTTCCTCGGGGACACCGTAAATCTCACTCAGCCGTACGGAAATGACACTCTTCTTGCCCTGGTCGTAGATACGAGTGTAGAAGCAAAGGGTTTTGGGGTCGAAATTCCGGATGGCTTCGACCACTTTGGGACTGGGTTCGAAATTGAACTCGTTTCTATCGAGAAAATTCATTTTCTTTTCCATGAAATCAACCAACAGAGTGTATATTATATCATTGAAATTCTTGCGATTATGGCTGCAAATATAAATCATTTTAGTCAAATTGCAAAATTTTCGGGCGCCAAATGCATTTTTTTTGATTCTTTTTATGGTTTTCCGACAAAAACACCTATATTTGCACGCTAAATGTTTCAAACAAACCCGGCCGGGTTTTGAGAAACGGTATTTTTTAGGATTGACTATGGACTTAAGAAAAATTCATTATCTGCTCCACAGCGGCAAAAACAGCAATCTCAAATATTACGTCAACTGTTATTTGCGGGAGTTCGTCCCCGCGGCGTTCTACAGGAGCCGGCGGGAAAAGCTGTTAGGCCGCCTGGCAAAACGGCCCGACAGCGAATACATACTCCAAAGGGTAAACTACTATTGTAAACTTACAGCCGGGTCTCTTTTTGACAGGGAGCTTTGGGAGCGGAAAGCCGTTGCCATACAAAATCAGCCCATGACAAATCAGTCAGCCTATTATCATGATGCGATGGAGTTTGCCATGTATTTTGACGGCGGCCTGAAGTGGATTCTCGAGTCGGGAGACAGGGAGTTTGTGGCTCCTGTGCCTACCGTGCTCAAAAACCGGCCCATAGTCGATAACAACGGCAATTCTGTTCTTTTGAAGCTGGATAAGAACCGGCATTTCCTTTTCGTCAATGACCGGAAACAATGGTCCGCCAAGAAAAATGTGGCCATATATCGCGGGGATTTGGGGCCGAGGAAACAGAATAGGACTCTTTTCATGAATCTGTTCGGCAACGGCCAGAGTGAGATGGTTGACGCGGCCTCCACGAATGTGGTGGAGGAACATCCCGAGTGGCATAGGGAGAAAATGACCATTGGAGAGCACCTGGATTGCAAATTCATCATGTCTCTGGAGGGCAATGATGTAGCGTCCAATCTCAAGTGGGTGATGTCTTCCAACAGTATCGCGGTTACTCCCCGGCTTACCCAGGAGACCTGGTTCATGGAGGGACAACTGGTGCCGAATTATCATTTCATTGAGGTGAAAGAGGATTTTTCCGACCTCGAAGAACGCTTGCGGTATTATATAGAACATCCTCAGGAGGCGGAGGCCATTATCCGACATGCTAATGAATACGTGGATCAGTTCCGCGACAAAGAGCGGGAAGACCTGATTTCCCTATTAGTGCTGAAGAGGTATTTTGAAATTACTAACGGCCGCTATTGCTGACCCGGCGGATTGGCAGAATGCGGAACCGGGCGTGGTGAAGACCTGGGTGCGTCAGAAGAATACGCTGGAGTATCCGGGCCTATGGGAGACATTGAACAATCCCAATTTTAAGGGCGGCAAATTCGGATATATCTGTGAAATGCTTTGGGAACCTCCACCGGACTCCGATAGCCCCGTGAAAAACTTTTTTGGCCTCTATCGGACTCCGATAGCCCCGTGAAAAACTTTTTTTGCCTCTATCGGACTCCGATAGCCCCGTGGAAAACTTTTTGTGTCTCTATCGGATTCGGATAGCTCCGTGGAAAACTTTTTTTGCCTCTATCGGATTCCGATAGCCCCGTGGAAAACTTTTTGTGTCTCTATCGGATTCGGATAGCTCCGTGGAAAACTTTTTGTGCCTCTATCGGATTCCGATAGAAACAGGGAAGGCCATTGACGGCCCTATCGGATTCGGATGGACCAATAAGGGTCAGTTTTGAGGTCAGCGATGGTATTTGAAGGCTGAGCCGGGTTCGATAAGGCCCCAGGTGGTTTGGGTGAAGGTGACGGTGGCAGTGTCGCCGTCGAATGAGATGATGCCGCCGATGGGATTGCCGGCTGCGTCGGTGGCGGTGAACGCCAGGCCTTCGTCCGTCAGGATGCCGATGCCATCGTCGAGGTTTGTGAGCCGGAAGATGCCGACGGCAACATCGTAGCTGCCGTCCTCACGAAGGGAGAGGGTGAGATTGGGCTCATTGTTGTCGTCATCCAACCATGCACCTTCAAAAGAAGGGGGCTCGGGTGTAAGCGATGACAGGAAATCATCAATATACCAGTTGCCGCGTTCGCGAATCATGATGACATCGACACGGACGGGCTCGAAATTGTAGATGGTGATGTGGGCGATGACCGAGTCGGGCGTAACCTCGCGTACGCTGTCGGTGGTGGCGTGGATACATTCGGGCCAGTCCTGTCCCTGAATCCAGGGGTCGCTGTCGCGGAAGTCCTCGTTGCGTGTGGCCTTCAGGAACCGGGCGGAATAATATTTCTCCTCAAAGACTGAGGCATCGGGCAGCGTTCCGTTGCGGGACGCGGAACGGTAGCGGCCTAATACATCTTCGTAGATTTCGGTCATGCGGAGCTGCACTTCTGTGGCCGCATCACGCTGGCAAGCTACCATGAACAGGGGCAGGAATGCCAATAGGAAGAGTTTTTTCATTTTTATGGGGTTAATGGGCTTGATGGGCTTATTGGGCACGCCTCTAAACTCTCAACTTTAGAAGTCCCCCTTTAAGGGGATTTAGAAGGTCTTTTCCTCGCCGAGGTCGTCGTATTTCTGGAAGAGGAAGTCATTGTAGGGGAAGCGTTTGGTATGGATTTCCCTGACCATCTCGTAGAGACGGTCCTTGAGGGCATCGATGCCCTGTCCGGTGCGGGCCGAGATGAAGATGCAGTTGTCGTTCATGCGGCTCATCCAGGTTTTCTTGAGATCGTCGAGCGAAAGGTTCTCGCGGGTGACGGGGGAGAGGTCGTCCTCGTCCTTGGGCGTGTAGGTGTAGGCATCGATCT
>CAJOOX010000149.1 GCA_905236195.1 uncultured Bacteroidales bacterium | reverse complement strand
TGTAGGGCAGGGTGGGATCGGCATAGACCTTCTGGATGAGCTTGGCGAAGACAGGCAGCGCCATGGATGCACCCTGTCCGTAGGCCATGCGGTCGAAGGCGATGGAACGTTCCTCGCCGCCCACCCAGGTGCCGGCCACCAGCGATGGCGAGAAGCACATGAACCATCCGTCGGAGTTGTCGTTGGTCGTGCCGGTCTTGCCACCCAGGGGCGCCTTGATGTTATATCGGAAACGTATGCGTGTGCCTGTGCCGTGATCGACGACATCGCGCAGGATGGGCAGCATCTTGAGGTAGCTGTCGTAGGAGAATACCTCGCGGTAGCGCGGTTCGAAGTGAGCCAGTTCCATGCCCGTGTTGTCGCAGATGCTTTCCACATAGAGGGGAGAGACACGCTGTCCGTGGCCCGGGAAACCGCTGTAGGCAGTCACCATCTCCTCGACGCTCACGTCGCACACGCCCAGACAGAGCGAGAGCACAGGGTCGAGCTGGTTGCGGATGCCGAAGCTGTGGAGCATGCGCACAAAGGCCTCGGGGGCCAGACGTGACATCACGCGGGCGGAAATCCAGTTGTTGGAGGTCATCAGTCCCCAGCGCAGGGTCACCATCTCGCCGATGCGTTTCTTGTCGGCATTGCGGGGTATCCAGGGCTTGCCTGCAGCATCGTAGAGCACGGGCTGGGTGTTCATTTCCTCGTCGCAGGGAGTGCGGCCCTCTTCCATAGCCAGGGTGTAGAGCAGCGGTTTGATGGTCGAACCTACCTGACGGCGACCCTGGGTCACCATGTCATACTGGAAAGCCGTGAAATCGGGGCCTCCCACATAGGCTTTGACATAACCCATCGTGTCCATGCACATGAAACCCGCACGCAGGAACTGTTTCTGCCACCTGAGCGAGTCCCAGGGTGTCATGATGGTGTCGATGTCGCCCTCCCACGAGAACAGTTTCATTTCGCAGGGGGTATGGAATGCCTTTTCAATCTCTTCCTTGCTGTAGCCGTCGCCCAGCATGGTGTTATAGCGGGCGCTCTGACGCATTGCACGGGTCAGACTCTGCTGGACCTCGTCCTTGCTGAGTTTGTTCGAATAGGGCGCGTTTTTCTGGCCTTTCTTCTCCTTGTTGAAGAGGGGCTGCAAATTGTCGCGGAGCTGTTCGACTACGGCATCTTCGGCATAGGTCTGCATCTTCGAGTTGATGGACGTGTAGATGCGCAGACCGTCGGTGGTGAGGTTCCAGTGCGTTCCGTCGGGTTTGAGATTCTTCTGACACCAGCCGTAGAGCGGATTTTCAGCCCAGGCGATACTGTCGTCAACGTATTGCTGGCGCTGCCACCCGCGGTAGTCTTGGGGTTCGGGCTTCCGGGCTCGCATAATCTTGCGCAGGTATTCACGCAGGTAGGGAGCCAGTCCGGTTTTGTGGTCGGCTGAGTGGGCCAGCCGGTATTTGCCGTTTTCGTCGCACAGGGGCATCAGGGGGAGCCGGTTGAGGGAATCCTCCTGGACATCGTCGATAAAGTGGGCTTTCTTCATCTGGGAGAGAACAACCGCGCGTCGTCCCAACACCTTTTCCGAGCGGCGGATGGGATTGTAATAGGACGGGTTCTGGCACATTCCCACCAGCATGGCTGCCTCTTCGATGTTCAGGTCTTTGGGCAGCTTGTCGAAGTAGATATGAGCAGCGGAACGGATACCCACGGCGTTGTAGCAGAAGTCAAACTTGTTGAGATACATGTTGATAATCTCTTCCTTGGTGTAAAGGCGTTCCAGTTTGACGGCGATAACCCATTCGATGGGTTTCTGCAGGGCTCGTTCCAGAATGTTGTCAGCCTTGGGCGAATAGAGCTGTTTGGCCAATTGCTGGGTGATGGTGGAGCCGCCACCGGCACTCTTCTTTCCCATAATCACGGTCTTGAAGACCGCACGGAAAATGGCTTTCATATCGATGCCCGAGTGGTCGGCGTAGCGTTCGTCCTCGGTGGCGATGAGAGCCTGGATGAGATAGGGGGAGAGCTGGTTGTAGTTGATATACACACGGTTCTCCTTCGCCTGACTGAAGCGTCCGATTTCGACGCTGTCGGACGAATAGATGATGGTTGCAAACTTGCTCTGCGGATTCTCAAGTTCGTCAATCGGCGGCATGTAACCGATACTGCCGTTCGAAATGAGTGTGAACAGTATAACAACGGTGATGACACCAATCAGGAACAGGCTCCAGAGAGCAATCAAACTAACTTTTACCCAGCGAGACATCTTTTGATTTGACTATTTGACTATTTGAC
>CAJOOX010000148.1 GCA_905236195.1 uncultured Bacteroidales bacterium | reverse complement strand
TGCGACATGGGAACGATTGACAACGTCACCATCGACACCAACCGCGACGGCATCGACATCGACTGCTGCAAATACATCTCGGTCACCAATACGCGGGTCAACACGCCCCACGATGACGCCATTGTACTCAAGAGTTCGTTTGCCCTCCGTCGCAACGTCGCTTGCGAACACATCCTCATCGACAACTGCACCGTCACCGGATTCAAACTGGGCAGTCTGCTCGACGGCTCCTATATTCCCGAAGTTGTCAACTGGGTGTGCGGCCGCATCAAACTCGGCACCGAGAGCAACGGAGGCTATCAGGACATCGCCATCACCAACTGCTCCTGCCACTGGAGTTCCGGACTCGCCTTCGAGGAGGTGGACGGCGGACTGATGCGTAATATCGTGGTCGACAACATTACGATGAACCACGTTCATCATTACCCGATCTACATCACAACGGGTTCGCGCTATCGCGGTCCTCAGGACTCCGTCGGGGTATCGGCCGGACAGAATATATATATTAATAATGTAGTGGCCAATGATGTGGATTCCCTGGCCGGCATCATCGTCACGGGCATGGAAGGCGCTCCCCTCCGCAACATTTCGCTATCCAACATCTGGATTAACAGCCGCGGCGGAACGACTGAAGTTCAGGCTCAGGAACTGGCAGCCAAACCCTACCGCGAGCAGGGAACCAACTATCCCGAACCCCGCTGGGCCGGCCCGACACCTTCCTACGGCATGTTTGCCCGTCACGTCGATGGTCTGCGTCTCAACAATGTCAACTTCGAACTGCAGCGGCCCGATGCACGTCCCTGCATCATCACCGACGATGTGCAGAATTACAAATTCATCGAATAATCCGATTACTCAGATTACTCCGACTACTCCGAAAAAAAAGCCCGCTTTCCAGCGGGCTTTTTTATTAATCAATAGGTGATGATGGGCTCAAGTTCCTTAGCCTGGGCAATCATCTTCTCGACTTCTGTAACGGAAGGAACGCGGTTGCAAAGATTCTTCTGGTTGTTAACTTCCTCAAGCTTGGGCTGGAGGTTGGCAGCCACACGGTGACGGAATTCCTTCACGGTGTCAACACCTGCAGCTTCGAGCAGTTCGGCGAACTGTCCGGCGATGCCGTTGATGCGGAAGAGATCTGCGTGGTTGGTCCACTTGAGAATGAGTTTGTCGGAAATGCCGGTCTTCTCTGCCAAAGCCTTGCGGCCTGCGGGAGCTGCACAACTCTTGAGAAGGTCCTCTGTTGTTTTGATACCTGCATCCTGAAGTTTCTGAGCGTAAACTTCGCCGATGCCTTCGATTTCGATAATCTTGTAAGCCATTGTCGTTAAAAGTTTATAGTGTTAGTAATGTGAATTCCGATAAGGAGTCTGAACACTCTTAATGCTGCAAATGTACGTATTTTTTTTGAAATTGCAAATATTTTCGCAAAAAAAATGAGCAAATCAGGCAAAAAACTGCAAAATTCACCCGTTTTTATGTAATTCAAGGCTCTTAAAGGCGGCTCCGAGACACGCAATCAGGTCGCTGGGCAGGAAAGATTCTTCGCTTTCGCGGTCCAATGCAAGGTCGGCTGCCAGACTGTGGAGGGTCACACCCAGTTGTGCGGCTTCCTTCGGTTCGTAATGCTGCGCCAGGAGTGCGAGCAGGATGCCCGTCAGGGTATCGCCCGAACCGCCTACTGCCATACCGGGATGTCCGTGATGACAGTTGAAACTGACGCTTCCGTCGCTGCCTATTACGGCTGTATAAGTTCCCTTGAATACGATGTTGACATACAGTTTCTGTGCCAGCACCCGAAGCGCCCGCAGTTGCATCAGCGAAGTGTCGGCGGGTATCGTTTCCCAGTCGGGGAAACGGTTCTCGGCCGCTTTCAGCAGCCGCAATGCCTCACCCGGATGGGGTGTGAGGATGGAATTGCGCGGAATGAGGGTCAGCCAGTCGGGATGAGCGGCAATGAGGTTCAGGGCATCGGCATCAATCACCATGGGCTGTGACGAGGTTTGAAGCAATTCACACAGGGCATAGCCTGTTTCGGAAGCCTGTCCAAGACCGGGGCCCACGGCAACGGCATCCCAGTTTGCCCCTCTGTCTGGGAGGGTTTTCCAATGTTCGGAATGCCGGTCCGGCTCACATTTTGCTTCCGGACAGCCTGACTGCAGAATATCGTAGCCGCAGGCCGGCACATGTGCCGTAAGCAGACCTACACCGCTGCGCATGCAGGCTCTGGCTGACAGCAGGGCGGCGCCCATCATTCCCTGCGACCCGGCGATAAGCAGAGCAGAACCATAGCTGTTCTTGTGCGAGAACCGTGACCGCGGCTTCAGCAGTAAAGCCATTTCCCGGTCTTCCATAATATGATAAGGGGAAACAGAAGCCGCTATCGCATCGGCATCAATGCCGATGTCCAGCACGGTGACCTCACCGCAGTATTGCCCCCCCTCCGGAAAGAGCATCGAGAGTTTGGGGTGGGTAAACGTGAGCGTATAATCGGCATGCACACATTTGCCCGAAACGCCGTGTTCGCCCATCAGGCCTGAAGGCACATCGATGGCCACAACCGTGGCTTCCGACTGGTTGATACGGTCGGCCATATATCCGAAGATTCCGTCCAGCGGCCGGTTCAGTCCGCTGCCGAAAAGTCCGTCCACGACCCACACTTCCGGGCCCATGCCGGGCAACTCCTGTTCGAGACTCATCCTTACGGCCGCTTCGCCGGCATCGCGCAACGCCTGTTCGCAGTCGGCCGACAGACGGCCAGACGTGGAGGGAAACAGATAGGCCTGTGCATTTACATATCCCTGTTCCTGCAAAAGACGCACCAGTACCAGCGCATCGCCGCCGTTGTTTCCGGGACCGGCCAGGAGAACGACCGTCGTCTCCTTCGAGGGCAGATGTTCCCGGAACCAGCGCAACAACTCACCGGCGGCACGGGTCATCAGTTCGTAGCTGCTGACACCTTGCCGCTCGCATGTCGTGCGGTCCAATTCGGGCACTTCTGAGGTAAAAGGGAGTTTCATCTCGGGCTGGGACCGGAATTTCCTGATTCCCGCTTAGAGGACGTCGGGGATAGCGGGACTCTTCTCGCCGTTGAGGGAGACGTCGGTCTGACGGATGCCACGGTATTTGCCGCGCAGATTGTGGCGGCCTTTCTCGACATTGGTCCACCTGCAGTTTGTCACGTTCACGTCATAGAGGTTGCATTCATCCTCCAGGCCGATCAGGTAGATGCCGAAGCGCGACTTCTTGCAGTTGACGTTCTCGAGATTGACATTGCGCACCACGGGATTGTTGCCGCGGTTACATGCCTCGTTGTGTTCGTAGTCGAGATTGATGCGAAGCACTGCCTCGCGACACTGACCCACTTCGACGTTACGCACATAGATATTCTCGATCGTACCGCCGCGACACGAACTGGTCTTGATGCGGATTACGCGGTCCAGGTTGGGCGAATCCATCGTACAGTTCTCCACAAAAAGGTTACGGTATCCGCCGGAAATCTCCGAGCCGATGACCACACCGCCGTGACCGTCTGCAAAATGGCAGTCCCTCACCACAATATTCTGCGAGGGAGTATCCCATTTGCGCCCGTCGGTATTGCGGCCGCTCTTGATGGCGATACAGTCGTCGCCTGTGTTGAAGGTGCAGCCCTCAATCAGTACACGGTTGCAGGACTCGGGGTCGCAGCCGTCGCCGTTGGGGCCATGGTTATTCACCTTCACCCGACGCACGATGAGGTCGTTGCAGAACAGGGGATGAATCACCCAGAACGGCGAACTCTCCAAGGTTATGTCCTCAATGAGCACCTGCGTACAGCGGTAGAGGTTGACGAACTGCGGACGCATACCGTCCGTGACCGTGAACTGACGCAGATAGACAGGCGTCTGTTTCTCGCCCCACTGGAGGAGTTTGTCGCGGGAGCCGTTGCGCTGGCTCACCTTGCCGTCGGACCAGCCGAAATGCTCGGCTCCGCACATGGCCCACCAGTTGTCGTTCGTGGCCTGAGCGTCAAGCATCCCCTTGCCGGTGATGGCGATATTCGTGCAGCCGTAGGCGTAAATCAGCGGATGCGTATTGTAGCAGTCCAAGCCTTCCCAGCGCGTCAGCACGGCGGGGAAATAGAGGTTCGGCTCTGTCGAGAACTTCAGCACGGCACCGTCCGAGAGATGCAGGTTCACATTGCTCAGCATCGTGATGGGACCCGTGATATAAGTGCTGTCGGGAATCACTACTGTGCCGCCGCCCTCCTGCGAACAGGTTACGATGGCAAGGTTGATGGCGTCGTGTGCCAGCGCCAGACGACGCTTGGGAACCACTGCCTTGGCGCCGAAATCGGCGATGTTATAGACGCGGTCCGGAAAAGAGGTCTTCTTAATAGCGTTGACGATTGAGTCGGCTTGCTGCCAGGGCCCTGATGCCGGCTGGGCTTTCGCTTTAGCGTTGGCTGTGGCTATCACACAAATCGATGCCAAAGCGGTCAGTACGGTAGTTTTAATCATCTTTTTATTATATGGCTTGTACAAAAATATACTATTTGGGCTGCAAAGATAAAAAAAATAACTGAAATTCCGAAATATTTGAAGAAAATTCTTTATCTTTGCCGTGTTTTTTTAAGAAAAATAATTGTTTTAATGACAACTTTAACGGTTATACTCGTCATTGTCGCCATCCTTTTGGCGCTGACGGGCATTGTGGGAGCCATTGTTCCTGCCCTGCCGGGTCCGCCCCTCGCTTTTGCGGGTCTGTTGACCACTTATTTTGTTTTCCCCGGCGAGATTTCCGGTTCGACGATGATTGTGATGTTCACGCTCACCGTCGTGGTTTCCATCCTCGACTACGTGGCTCCCATCATCATGACTAAAATGGGAGGCGGCTCGAAGAGCGGCGTGACCGGCACGACGATCGGCACTATTGTGGGCCTCTTTTTCATGCCGGCCGGCATCATCTGGGGTCCTTTCCTGGGCGCCCTGATCGGTGAGCTCATCCATGGAGCTTCGCTGGGCAAGAGCATCAAGGTGGCTTTCGTCTCCTTCATCTCTTTCCTGCTGACCACCGGATTCAAACTCATTCTCTCCATTGTGATGACCTTCCTCACGATGGCTGCCGCCTGGTCACACATCACGGGATGAGACTGTTCTTTCCGGAACACGATCTGGCACTGGCCAACGGTGTCAGGCATTTCAACCCGCCGCGCATGGCGGTCGCCCTGGCCGAACAGGGCGAGGCGCTGTCGTCCTG
>CAJOOX010000147.1 GCA_905236195.1 uncultured Bacteroidales bacterium | reverse complement strand
TATGGAAAATAAAACAGTTCAGGTGAGGGACAAGCGTTTCCGTCTCTACCTCACAGCACAGCAGATTGACGAGGCCGTGAGCCGTGTTGCAGAGAAAATCAATGCGGAGCTGGCTGAGAAGAATCCCATCTTCGTTTGTGTACTCAACGGAGCCTTCATCTTTGCCGCCGACCTCTACCGCAAGATTACGATTCCTTCGCAGATTACCTTCATGCGTATGAAATCCTACAGCGGCATGTCATCGTCGGGCACCGTCAAAACCATCGCCTCACTCCACGAGTCGCTGGTGGACCGCACCGTCGTGGTCGTTGAGGACATCGTCGATACCGGCTTCACGATGGACCGCATGGTGAGCCAGCTTTACGACCTCGGTGCTGCCCACGTATACGTCTCCACACTGCTGCGCAAGCCTGCGGCTCTCAAGGTTCCTACGCTCCATATCGACTACTGCGCCCTCGAAATCCCCAATGATTTCATTGTGGGTTATGGTCTCGACTACGACGAGGACGGTCGCAACCTGCCCGACATCTATGTGCTGGACGAGTAAGTAAATAAATTGGACAACCGTCTCAATTGGACTATTGGACTATTTTACAATTGGACAATTAGCCAAACGAGCGTAAATGGTAAAATAGTGAAATGGTCAAATAGTAAAATGGTCAAATAGTAAAATCGTAAATAGTAAAATAGTCAAACAGTAAAATAACCCCATGCTGAATATAGTAATTTTCGGTGCCCCCGGTTCCGGCAAAGGTACCCAGAGCGATAAGATTATCGCAGAATACGGCGTAGCACACATCTCAACGGGCGATGTGCTCCGCAACGAGATAAAGAACGAAACAGAACTCGGCAAGATTGCCAAGGCTTGTATCGACGAGGGTAAACTGGTGAGTGACGAACTCATCATCAACATGCTTGCCAAGGTGCTCGACGGCTATGGCAAGGACATCAAGGGCGTCATCTTCGACGGCTTCCCCCGCACGATTCCCCAGGCTCAGGCGCTTGACCAGCTGCTCGCCGAACGCGGAGAGAAGGTTTCGACGGTCATCGGCCTGGAAGTGGACGATGCCGAACTCGTAAAGCGCATCATTCTGCGCGGCCAGACCTCCGGCCGCAGCGACGACAACGAGGAAACTGCAAAGAAGCGCCTGGAAACCTATCACGGGCAGACGCAGCCCCTGCGCGAATTCTATATCCAACAGGGCAAGTACGCCCGCATCGAAGGCGTAGGTTCGATCGACCGCATCTACGGCGACATCAAAGCCGCTATTGACGCTGTAAAATAAAATATGGAAACCAATTTCGTAGACTACGTTAAAATCTATTGCCGCTCGGGTAAAGGCGGCGCGGGATGCATGCATCTCCATACAGCCAAGTATCTGCCCAAGGGTGGCCCCGACGGCGGTGACGGCGGTAAGGGCGGTGATGTGATTCTGCACGGCAACCGTAACTTCTGGACACTGCTGCATCTGCGTTATCAGCGCCACATCTTTGCCGGCGACGGACAAAGGGGCGGCGAAAACAAGAGTCACGGCAAGGACGGCGATTCGGTGACAATCGAAGTGCCCTGCGGCACCGTGGCCTACGATGCCGAGACGGGCGAATACCTTGCCGAGATTACCGAGGACGGCCAGACGCTCACCCTCTTGAACGGTGGACGTGGCGGTCTTGGTAACTGGCAGTTCCGTTCGGCAACCAACCAAACGCCCCGTTATGCGCAGCCCGGCGAACCTGCGGTGGAGCGCACCGTTATTCTCGAGCTGAAACTCCTGGCCGATGTGGGGCTGGTGGGTTTCCCCAATGCCGGTAAATCGACCTTGGTTTCCGCACTATCCAAGGCAAAACCCAAGATTGCCGACTACCCCTTCACAACGCTAGAACCGATGTTGGGCTTAGTGCCTTATCGCGACAACCGCTCGTTTGTGATGGCCGATATTCCCGGCATCATCGAGGGCGCTTCCGAAGGCAAGGGTATCGGACTGCGTTTCCTGCGTCACATCGAACGCAACTCGGTGCTGCTCTTCATGATTCCGGCCGACACCAACGACATTCGCAGGGATTATGAGATTCTGTTGGGCGAACTCACCAAATACAATCCCGAACTGATGGACAAACAGCGGCTGCTGGCTATCACAAAATGTGATATGCTTGATGACGAACTCATCGACCAGATGCGTGCCGAACTGCCTGATGGGATTCCGGCCCTTTTCATCTCGTCGGTTACCGGACAGGGTCTCACCGAGCTCAAAGATGCTCTATGGAATATCCTCAATGACGAATCGAACCGCATCCAGACCTTCACACATCGCAACCTGGATATTTCACGCCCATCCGACGAGGACGACTATGAGGAGAACGATCCCTTCGGTCATGAAGGCCCTGTGACAGAAGATGCCGGGGATGTAGAAGTTGACTGGTAATGAAGCAATCCGAAATCAGGGATATACCTGTTCTGCAAAGCGAGTTGCTCTCCGGGCAGCCCGCTTTGACTCATTTTTTTACCCTCAGGGGTGAGACTGAAGTGGGGAATCCCTATTCCCAATGGAATCTGTGTGACTATAGCGGAGACGATCCCGTCCACGTGACTGCCTGCCGTCAGGCTGTGGCCGATGCCTTAGGCATCCCCACCGACAGGATGTGGTTTCCGCGACAGGTGCATGGCGACGTAATCGCTGTGGTCGATGCTGCAACACCGCCGGCATTGGAAGTCGATGGTGTTATCACACGCGAGAGAAATCTGCTCATAGGTGTCTCAACTGCCGATTGCGTGCCCGTCCTGCTCTATGACCCCGAGACCGGAACGATAGCTGCTGTACATGCCGGCTGGCGAGGCACGGTGAAACATATCGTGAAGAAGGCTGTGACCAGGATGTTGGACGTATCGGGCGGAAATGCCGCTGATATCTACGCCGCACTAGGACCTTCCATTTCTCCTGCCGCCTTTGAGGTGGGCGAGGAGGTGGCTGAGGCCTTTGTCGCAGCTGACAGGGCCGGGTGCGTGTATCGCGACGGCTATGTCAAACCCCATGTGGACCTTTGGCAGTCTAATGTGGAAGATCTTCTGGAGGCAGGCCTTCAGCTCGACCGCATCGACTGTACGCCCTTCTGTACCTGGCAGAATTCCGACCATCTGTTTTCGGCCAGACGCATTGGTGTGAAATCCGGTAGAATCGCATCCTGTCTTCTCGTGAAACCGGAGTATAATAAATCTTAAAAAGTCTTAAGTAATGCGCTGGGGTACAGGTGAAAGTTAAATCGTTTTAAAAATCAGGGCGATAACTTCCACTTTATTCCATTTTTTATTTTAAAATGATTATATTTGCCCCGTGTTTTTCATGGTATTAGATTTAAGGTTTGTGAAGAAGAGCGTCGGGAGATGGTCTTCTTCGTTCTGTTATAGCACTTCTTAGAATTTGTGTAGAGTTTAGTGTTTAGAGCATATAAATTGGACCATTGAACAATTTTACAATTGGACAATTGACCCAGGCGAACGAAAATGCTAAAATCGAGAATTAGTCAAATCGTGGAATTGTCCAATATTGTAATTTTAATCTAAAATATAAAATAATTAAATCTAAAATATAAATGTCAATGATCTCTTCCGCATCTGAAATGGAACATGCCATCCGGGAAGCAGGGTTAATTCCCTTCTTCCGGAATGTTATTCCCGGATATTCTATCCAGGAACTGACCAAACCCGGCTATTGGTTTGATGACGGAGAGGATGAACTCGGACCCTGGGATTGGAAGATAGACTGCGTTCTGAGCGGCGACATTGCCTACGGGAAGTTCCTCTGCGGCAACAAGGCAGCTTTTGCCACCCTGCCGTTCTATCGAGAACTCGCAAACTGGCGCCGGGCTACCACCCAACCAACGGAGGACGGAAAACTCATCATGGATTATCTCAATCAGCATGGCAGCATTACCATCCGTCAGGTACGCGCTTTGCTTGGGGTGAAAAAGGGAGCTGCCGATGCCGCTGTCTCCCGGCTTCAGCATCAGTGCCTCGTGGTCACCGGTGTCATTGAGCGTGTGTATAACGGACCTGACCATACCTATAAAGGTTGGCAGATATCGACGTTCTGCACCCCTGAGGCACTGTTCGGTAGTGATGAATTACTCCATACATCGAACACACCCGAAGAATCTCTGGCCTTCCTGAAAACACATATTTCATCCTTGTCCGGCGATTCGTTAACCCCCAAACAAATCCAGAAGGTACTGAAATAGATTCAAAATACGTCAAAATAAATGCAATGCGATTTCCGAAGTTCGGGAATCGCTTTGATTATACTCAAAAGCTTGCGCGAAGTTCGGGAATCGTTTTGATTATACTCAAAAGCTTGCGCGAAGTTCGGGAATCGTTTTGAGTAAACTCAAAAGCTTGTGCGAAGTTCGGGAATCGTTTTGATTATGCTCAAAAGCTTGTGCGAAGTTCGGAAATCGTTTTGTATTATTTTATGCTTTCAACAGCATAATGAGGCGGAGCGAGAGGTCAAAGAAGACCATTTTGGAGTTGACATTCTGATTGATGTCGCGTTCGGCGAGCCCCAGTTCGTTCATGATGCCGACCACATTTTTGTAGTTTACGAACGGGTGGAATCGGGAGGAGAACTTAGCTTCCTCGCTTGATTGGTAGTTGATCTGCGGTTCTTGGAAATTGAGGATGAAGTTTTCGCGGATCTGGTTCTGTGCAAACTGCAGGAAGGCGCATTGGCGTTCGCGGGTGAGGGATGCCATTTCCTCGCTCCATGTCTTCATGTCGAAAAGTCGGCGGGCATAGCTGAGCCGCATCATGGAGGTGAATTTCTCGAGGAAAAAAGCGCGGGTTTCGTCATCGGCAAGGAGTTCACGGGCCGCTATCCACGATCCGTGACAGAGACGGGCGATTTCGGCAGCCTTTTCGGGTGCCGTTCCGAAACGCTGCTGCAGCGCCCCGGCGACTGTTGCTTCGGGGAGGGGCGGCAGGTTAAGTCGCTGTACGCGGCTACGGATAGTGCCTATGATGCGGTCGGGGTTGGCCGATACAAGCATTAGACAGGTTTTGTCGTAGGGTTCCTCGATGATTTTGAGCAGTTTGTTGGAAGCATCTTCGTTGAGAAGTTCCGGCATCCAGAGGATGAGGATGCGCCAGTCGTTCTGGAGCGGCTTGGTGGAGAGTGTCTTGACGATTTCGGCCGCCTCGGTTACAAAGATTTTGGCTTGTTTGTTGGCATTTTCGTCTCCGCTCATATTTCGCACCCATTGTGAGAGACTCATCCATGGATCCGCAATGAGGGCCTGACGCCACTCGCGGGCATAGTCGGCACTGGTGGACGAAGTTCCGCCGCCTTTGTTGATGACGGGATAGACCCAATGCAAATCGGGATGAGCGGCTTTGGCAGACTGGATGCAGTCGGGGCATTCTCCGCAGATTTCGCCCTTGTCGTTTCGATGGGGGCAGAGAATGTATCGGGCGGCAGCCCATGCCAACGGCAGGCCTCCGGTGCCTTCAGGTCCTGCAATAAGCAGGGCATGCGGCAAACGGTTGTTGTCAATGGCTGAGCGGAGGCTTTGGACGGCTTCCTGCTGTCCTATGATGTCGTCGAATGTCATTTTTTCTCTTTAATCAGACCGTTCCGGTAGGCGTAGAGCAGTTTCTCGAGTTCACGGACCTGCTGGGTGAGTTCGCTTCCCCGGTCGGTTTCGCGCACATACATGCGATGATTGAATTTCTCAAGTTGGAACCGCGAGTGGATGTCTATGCCCTTGGACACAGCATCGTCAATGGAGTTGAAGGCCTCGTGTTGGACGAGTTGGATGCCGTGACTGTTGTAGATGAGCGTATAACCGGCTATACCTGTGGTTTTGTGGTATGCCTTGGAGAAGCCTCCGTCGATGACCAGGCGCATACCCTCGGCACGCATGGGCGATTCGCCCAGCTGGGTACGAACGGGGATGTGGCCGTTGATAATACGGCTTTTGGCGGGATTCAGGCCGAACTCGCGGAGGATATTTTCGCAGGTCTCGCGCGTGTTGGCCAGTTCGTAGTAAGCACCCTTCGACTCTCGGCAGAGTTCCTTGTCGGAGGTGAGATAGCGCTCGAGGGTGGTCATTTTGTCCTTGTTATAGAGCGGAGACTTGGGGCCGCACCACAGATACCACATAAAGTCGAGTGCCTGAGCGCGTTCGCCCGAACCCCAGGGCGCAAAATATGCCTTGCGTATCATTGAATCGCACTTCTGCATCAGTTCCCGGCCTTTCCAGAGCGTGCCGTCGACAAGGACTTCCTCGAAGGTGCCGTCGGGGTTGAGCGGGATGGCAGCATGGTAGAGCAGGCAGTTGTTGCGGGTGAGGAACAGCGAGCCATGCTGATAGAAGATGCGGAGATGATGCTGCAGTTTCTCGCTGGTGAAGAAGGAGTGGGCAATCTGGTCCATGAGGGCTTCTTCCTCGGCGCTGAGCGCATAGGGGTCGTTGGGGTCAATGGTGGGGAAGTTGGTGTCGGTGAGGGGATATTCCTTGCCGTCAAGACAGAGCACTCCACGTTCGTAGTCAATCTTGTCAAGCAGGAGCCGGTCGTTCATGCCGTACTCGGGATGCCGTAGAATGGTCTGCCCTTCAAGTTTGAACTGGATGATGGAGATGGCTTTGTGCATGCGAGACATCAATTGGAGCGAGCGTTTCATGCGAGGATTGTTCTCAAAATCTTTCGACTGGAAAACGGTGCACGGGTCGCTGCCGTAGGTGTCGATGGCAAAGGTGGCCAGAGGGAGAAGGTTGATGGAATAACCTTCCTCAAGGGTCTCCACATTGGCATAGCGGATGGAGATACGCAGCACGTTGGCCATCAGTGCGCGGTTGCCGGCTGCGGCTCCCATCCACGAGATGTCGTGATTGCCCCATTGGATATCGTAGTCGTGGTATTGTGACAGAATCTCCATGATGCGGCAGGCCCCGGGACCGCGGTCATAGACATCGCCGACGATGTGGAGCGTGTCGATGACAAGCCGCTTGATGAGTTCGCAAATGGCGATGATGAAGGGCTCAGCGCGGTTCACATCGACCATGGAATTGATGATGCCGTTGTAGTAGTGCTGTTTGTCGGGCTCGCTCTGATCCTCGTGGAGCAGTTCCTCAATGACATAGGCAAAGTCGGCAGGCAGCAGTTTACGTACTTTGGAACGCGTATATTTGGAAGAAACCATGCGGGCCACCGCCACCACCTGATGGAGGGTGATGCGATACCAGTCCTGAATGTCGATTTCCTGTTCGCGGACCAGACGCAGACGTTCCTCGGGATAATAGATGAGGGCACAGAGTGCGCGTTTGTCCTGTTCACGCATCGTCATGCCGAAGATATCGTCCACCTTGCGGCGGATGACACCCGATGCGTTGTTGAGCACATGCTGGAATGCGCTGACTTCGCCGTGGAGGTCGCTCAGAAAATGTTCAGTGCCTTTGGGCAAGTTCATGATGGCCTCGAGGTTGATGATTTCGGTGGTTGCCGCCGTAATCGTGGGAAACTTGTCGGCCAGGAGTTCGAGATATCTTAAGTCCGCTTTAACTTCTTCAAGTGTTGCCATAGATAATTATAAATTTCGCTGCAAAAATAGCGTATTTTTTCGAGACAGCCAAATTTTTCGCTAAAAAAATGTCTTCAATATCTCGGAGACAATGAAATTGCTGCCGCCGATGTATAAAATATCATCCGGTCCGGTCAGCGAGCGCGCTGCGCTGTAAGCTTCGGCTACGGTAGCATAGACGGAGCCGTGAAGGCCTTTTTCTTCCGCCATACGGCAGAGATCTGCGGCAGGCAGGGCACGCGGAGTGAGAGCATTACACCAGAAATATTCAGCTCCGGCGGGCAGGTAGGAGAGCACGGTGGGAATGTCTTTGTCGGCGACCATGCCGAAGACAATGCGCAGTTTCTGTCCGCAGTCGACAAATGCCTGGAGCTGTGGCCCGAGGAAGGTGAAACAACCTTCGTTGTGACCGGTGTCGGCGATGATACGGGGCGAGGTCTGCAAGGTCTGCCACCGTCCCATGAGGTGTGTCCGTTTGACCACCTCCCAAAATCCCTGTCGGATCTGTTCTTCGGTGGCGATGTCAAGCAGATGGAGGGCTGTAAGGACAGTGTTGGCATTGCGAGGCTGGCAGTCGCCCGTAAGGGGAGAGGCGATTTCACCCTCCATCGCCGTGCGGTAGACCATCTGTTCACCCTCATGGCTAACCCAAAGCACCTGGGGATTGTCGCAGGCAAAGAAAAGGGGGGCACCTGCCCTCTGTGCTGCCAGGACATAGGCTTTGCGGACGGCATCCTCGTCGCACAGACGTTCGGGGTGGAGGGGATTTTCATAACCGTATACCTCGCCCACAACGCAGGGAATGCCGCGTTTCATAATGCCGGCTTTCTCTCCGGCAATCTGGGGAAGCGTATCGCCCAGGAACTGCATATGGTCGAAGCTGACATTGGTAATGATGCTCAGTTCCGGCACAATGATATTGGTACAGTCGAGCCTTCCGCCCAGTCCCACTTCAATCACGGCCCAGTCGCACCCCTGGTCGCGGAACCAGCAGAAGGCCATCATGGTAGTCAGTTCGAAGAAAGAAGGCTGAAGGTGGCGGATGCGTTCATACCATTCGTCGACCCAAGCCACTGCATAATCGTGGCTTATAGGTTTGCCGTTCACCCGGATACGTTCGTCAAAATCGACCAGATGGGGCGATGTGAAAAGTCCGACCTTATGGCCGGCACATTGCAGGACGGATGCCAACGTGTGGCATGTCGTTCCCTTGCCGTTCGTTCCCGCTACATGGACGGATTTGAACGACATATGGGGATGTCCCATCAGTTCATCCATCTCCCGGACCCGTTCCAATCCGGGCTTGTAGGCATGGGCGCCCACCGATTCGAAGACGGGTAATTGGGCATATAGAAATTCGAGCGTTTTTTCGTAATTCATCGTAGATATGTTTCTTTTTGCGTCTGCAAAGATATGAAATAGTTTTCGACAAGGGGTCGAAATTGCAAATAAAATCGAAATTTGACCCCTTAAAATGCGAATTTTGGCATTTTTGCTTGTTTATATCAAAAAAAATGATTATCTTTGCAGCCAAATATAAACATTATATATATACAAACAACAGATAAATGGTTGACAGCAATTTGAACAGCAGTCGTATCGTGAACGTGAATATCGAAGAAGAGATGCGTTCGTCGTATATCGACTACTCCATGTCGGTCATCGTGGCACGAGCACTGCCGGACGTACGCGATGGCTTCAAACCCGTGCACCGTCGTGTGCTCTACGGTATGGAACAGATCGGCAACACCTACGACAAGCCCACCAAGAAGTGTGCACGTATCGTAGGCGAGGTGCTCGGTAAGTATCACCCCCATGGTGATTCATCAGTTTATGGAGCCCTGGCCCGTATGGCCCAGGATTGGAACTTACGCTATCCACAGGTGGACGGACAGGGTAACTTCGGCTCGGTCGATGGCGACTCACCCGCCGCCATGCGTTACACCGAAGCCCGTCTGTCGAAAATCTCGGAAGAGATGCTTCGCGACATCGAAAAGGATACGGTGGACATGATACCCAACTTCGACGGCACACTGATGGAGCCAAAGGTGCTTCCCACGCGTATTCCAACCCTTCTGGTGAACGGTGCCAACGGTATTGCCGTAGGTATGGCGACCAACATGCCCACCCACAACCTGACGGAATGTATTGACGGTATCTGTGCCTACATCGACAATCCCGAGATCTCCATCGAGGAACTGATGCAATATATCAAGGCGCCCGACTTCCCCGGTGGCGGTATCATTTATGGCTACGATGGTGTGAAGGAAGCCTATGAGACCGGTCGCGGCCGCGTCGTGGTGCGTGCCAAAGCCGAGATTGAGGCTCAGTCGCAGCATGAGAATATCATTGTGACCGAGATTCCCTATGGTGTGAACAAGGCCGAACTTATCAAACATATAGCCCAGCTTGCCGACGAGAAGAAAATCGAGGGCATTGCCAATGTGAACGATGAGACCGACCGTCAGGGTATGCGTATCTGCATCGAGCTGAAGAAGGATGTCAATTCGAACGTCATTCTCAACAAGCTCTACAAGATGACTGAGATGCAGACTAACTTCTCGGTGAACAATATCGCGCTGGTGCCCATTCCGGAACATCCCAATGCATTGGGCCGTCCCGAACTGCTGAACCTGAAACAGCTGGTTTCCTATTTCGTGCAGCACCGTCATGAGGTAGTGATTCGCCGCACACGCTACGATCTGGCTGAGGCTGAGAAGAAAGCCCACATCCTGGAAGGCTTGATTATCGCCTGCGACAATATCGACGAGGTGGTTCGCATCATCCGTGCTTCACGCACACCTGCCGATGCGCAGCGTGCCTTGGAGCTGCGGTTCCAGATTGACGAACTGCAGTCGAAGGCCATCGTCGACATGCGACTCTCGCAGTTGACCGGTCTGCGCATCGACGAACTGCATGCCCAATACGAAGAACTCGAGAAACTCATCGCCTACTACAAGCAAATCCTGGCCGACGACGTGCTCTGCATGAAGGTCGTAAAAGACGAGCTGGTAGAGATTAAAGAGAAGTACGGCGATGAGCGACGCACGGCCATCGACTATCGCGGAGCACAGTTCAACGCCGAGGACTTCATTCCCAACGATGAGGTGATGATTACCATCAGCCACATGGGTTATATCAAGCGTACGCTTCTGTCCGACTTCCGTGCACAGTCGCGCGGCGGCGTTGGCTCAAAGGGCAGCGGTACGCGTGACAGCGACTTTATTGAATATATGTATATCGCGTCGAACCACAACTGGATGCTCTTCTTCACCCAGAAGGGCCGTTGCTTCTGGACCAAGGTCTATGACTTGCCCGAAGCAACCAAACAGCAGAAGGGACGCGCTATTCAGAATATGCTGAACATCGACCCGGATGACAAGATTACGGCATTCATCCGTCTCGACGCGCTCGATGATGCCGAGTTCAACGACAGCCACTACCTCATTTTCGCTACCAAGCAGGGTATCGTCAAGAAGACCCGTCTGGCAGCCTACAGTCGTCCGCGCAGCATCGGCATCAATGCCATCAAGATCAACGAGGGCGACGAGGTGATCCGCGTGGTACTGACCGACGGCAAGAAGCACATCGTACTGGCCAACCGCAACGGCCGTGCCATCACCTTCCCCGAGACGAAGATCCGTGCCATGGGCCGTGTTTCGACGGGCGTGAGGGGTATGCGTCTCGACTCCGACGGACAGGATGAACTCATCGGAATGGTGGCTGTCGATTATCCCGGCATCGAGGTGGATCCCGCAATCCAGGAAGAAGCCGATGAGAATGAGGTTGAAGAACCCACTGACGAACTCTTCAACGACAAGGACTTCGAAGAACCCGAAGAGACCGCAGATGACGAGAACGCCTCCAGCGAAGACGTGGCTCACGAAGCCGATGAACCCACCATCCTCGTCGTATCGGAGAAGGGCTTCGGCAAACGTTCCGCCATTACGGACTATCGTATCACTAACCGCGGAGCCAAGGGTGTGAAGACACTCAATATCACCGACAAGACCGGTCCGCTGACGGCCATCAAGGTCGTGACCGACAACGACGACCTGATGATTATCAACAAGTCGGGTATTGTAATCCGTCTGCACCTCAATGATGTCCGTGTCATGGGCCGTGCTACCCAGGGTGTACGCCTCATCAACCTTGAGAAGAAGGGCGACCACATCGCTTCGGTGTGCCGCGTGGATCCCGATGACGAGGAAGAAGTTGCGGCAGAGGAGGGCGCAGAAGCTCCTGAACAGCCCGCACCGGAAGAATAAATTAAACCTTCGGGCGGCGGACATGGCTTAATGTTGACCGCCCGATGAAAAGCAAATATCAATTCACTCAATAATTAACCAATAAAAAAACATTCAAAATGAAACGCATCATTCTTACCGCACTGGCCGCTGCTCTTACGCTCGGCTCATTCACAGCTTATGCAGGTGGCGATGACGCCGAAAAGGCTGCCAAGAAGGCTGCCAAGGAAGAACTTAAGGCTTTCAACAAGGCGCTCAAGGAGGCAAAAAAGGCTTCCGAGGGTACCACTCCCGACTTTGCCGCTGCCCGTGCAGCCATTGCTACAGCCCAGGCTAACAGCAACAGCAAGGACAATCCCGAATTCTACTTCGCCGCAGGCGAGGTTGAATACGCTCAGATGAACAACGAACGTAACAAACCCGCTCTGGGAGGCAAGATGGACGAAAAGACCATCTATGACTGCACCGATGCTGCCTATGACCTCTATTCGAAAGCTTACGGGCTCTATAAGGCACAGGATCCCAAGGCCAAGAATTTGGAGACAGTTAAGGCTCACGCATTTGAATGCTTCCAGATTACCGGCGGTCTGCGTGCAAATGCTGGTTATTGGTACAATGCCAAGGACTGGAAGAAAGCTTATGACGCATTTACAAAGTCAATTGAGGCTACTCAGAGCGACCTTATCAAGGAGGGGGCTGCCCAGAATCCCATTCTCATGGAAACGGTTTATGCTCCCCTTGCAGCCGACTCAACCATCAATCAGACGATGTTCAATCGTGCCGTAGTAGCCATCTATTCCGAGGATCATAACCTCGCCGTCACGGCTCTTGAGGCTATGAAGGATAAGAACTACGAGACGAACCTCATCTATCAGTCTCTCGCCAAGGAGTATCTCGCTCTTCAGGATACTGCCAAGTTTGTCGACCTGCTTAAGGAAGGCGTGCAGAAACTGCCCAGTGAACCCTGGTATGCTACGAGCCTGATGAATGTATATCTCGAGCAGAAGAACTATGCCGAGGCTGCCAACTACATCGACAATATCATCCAGACCGATCCCAACAATGCACGTTTCGTGGATCTAAAGGGCCGTCTGCTCGAGATGCAGGGCGACAATGCCGCTGCCGAGGAATGCTACAAGAAAGCAACCGAACTCGATGCTACCAACTATCAGAGCTGGTCGAACCTGGGCCGTATCGCTTTCAACAAGGCTACCGACAAGGAGAACGAACTCTATGACAAGAAGCAATATGACGCTGTAGATAAAGTAGCAGGCCCCCTCTATGATGCGGCTCTTCCCTTCTATGAGAAAGCTTTTGCATTCGACAGCGAGCACAGCGACAATACCATCGCCAATGCCATGCGTACAATCCTCTACAAGAAGTTCCAGAAGCCTTCTTGCCCAAACAAGCAGGAGCTTATTGATCAGTACAATGAGGTTAGCCGTGCTTACGGTCTTCCCGAATTCAAAAAATAATTCTTTTTCATAAATTTGACAATCCCCCGTCTGGAAGTGAATCCGGACGGGGGATTTTTACATATAGAGGAGTTCTTACGCTTCGAGCATCTTCTGCAGCCACTCAATGGCCTCTTTGACGCTGTTGACACGCAGCAGTACGATGCTGTAGCGTCCCTTGCTGCGCTGTTCGAACTGGAAGTCCTGCGGATATTTGGCCATGAAGTTCATGATGTGGCCGTAGGCTTCACTCTTGAGGAAAACGTTGAGTTTGTTTTCTTCCGACGGGAAGAAGCATCGCATCTGCTCTTGGTTCTTCTTGACTTTCGGATGAGCATAGAGGCTTTGTTTGAGCACCAGGCGTTCGAATCCGAGCTGCCGGGCCAGCGAACGGAGCGTAACCACGCGTATCAGTTCCTCGCCGGCTTCCGGAATGGGGCCGAAACGGTCGATGAGACGTTTTTTGTAGGCTTCGATTTCTTCCGGACGGGAGAGGTTGTCAAGTTCCTGATAGAGTGAGATGCGTTCGCCACTCTCCGGTACATATTCCTCACCGAACTGGAGGTCCAGGTCGGTTTCCAGGTTGGTGTCGTCGACGATATCGGTCCGGCGGGTTTCTAGTTCTTCCTTGTAAAGGTCGGCAAATTCCTCACTCTTCAGGTCGTTGATGGCTTTGCGCAGAATCTTCTGGTAAGCCTCGTAGCCGAGGTCGGTGATGAATCCGCTCTGTTCACCGCCGAAGATATTGCCGGCACCGCGGATATCGAGATCCTGCATGGCAAGGTGTATGCCGGAACCGAGACCTGAGAAATTCTCGATGGCCTGCAGGCGACGGCGTGCATCCGGCGTAAGAGCCGAAAGGGGAGGACAGAGCAGATAGCAGAAAGCCTTCTTATTGGTGCGCCCTACACGTCCGCGCAGCTGATGCAGTTCGGAAAGCCCGAAATTCTGGGCATTGCTCACAATCATCGTGTTGGCATTCGGCATGTCGAGACCTGCTTCGATAATGGTGGTGCAGACAAGCACATCGTATTCATAATTGGCGAAATCGAGGATAATCTCCTCGACTTTCTCCGGATCCATCTGCCCATGGGCATAGGCCACGCGGGCATCGGGCACGAGCCGGTGGATGCGTTCGACAATGTCTGGCAACTGCGTAATACGGTTGTTGATGAAAAAGACCTGACCGTTGCGGGAAAGTTCGAAGTTAATGGCCTCGGACACCAGTTCGTCTTCGTCGCGATGAACTTCGGTCTGTATCGGATACCGGTTGGCCGGCGGCGTGGCAATAATGGAGAGGTCGCGGGCGCCCATGAGCGAGAACTGCAGTGTACGGGGAATCGGTGTTGCCGTCATGGTGAGCGTATCCACGCTGACGCGCAGTTTCTTGAGCGCTTCTTTGGTTTTGACACCGAATTTCTGTTCCTCGTCAATGACCAGCAGGCCGAGATCGTTGAACTCAACACTCTTGCCAATGAGTTTGTGGGTGCCGACAATGATATTGATGTCTCCGCTCTTGAGGTCCTTCAGAATCTGGGTGGTCTGTTTGGCGGAACGTGCCCGGCTCAGGTAATCAACACGTACGGGGAAGTCCTTGAGACGCTCAGAGAAGGTCTTGTAATGCTGGAAAGCAAGTACGGTGGTGGGCACCAGTACGGCCACCTGTTTGCAGTCGGCACAGGCTTTCAATGCTGCACGTATCGCCACCTCTGTTTTGCCGAAGCCAACGTCGCCGCAGACGAGGCGGTCCATAGGCTTGGCCGACTCCATGTCGCGTTTGACGTCGTTGGTGGCTTTCAGCTGGTCGGGGGTATCTTCGTAGATAAAGGATGCTTCCAACTCCTGCTGCATGTTGGTGTCGGGCGAGAATTTGTATCCCTGTTCCTTTTTGCGTTTGGCATAGAGCGTGATGAGTTCGCGCGCCATGTCCTTCATCTTGGTGGTTGTCTTGTCCTTGAGTTTCTCCCACGCACCGCCTCCCAGTCGCGAAAGTACCGGCGGATTGGCATCGCGGCCGCGGTATTTGGAGAGTTTGTCCAACTGGTGTATCGAGACGTAGAGCTGATCCTGATTTTTGTAGATGAGTTTGACCACCTCCTGCCGGCGGGTGGTTCCGTCGGGCAGAGTCATGGGCATCTCGACGAGACCGCCGAACTGCCCGATGCCGTGATCGACATGCACGATATAGTCGCCGATGTTGAATTCCTGCAGTTCCTTGAGCGAGAGCGCGAGTTTGCCGCTGCGTGCCCGTTCGGATTTGAGACTGTATTTGTGGTATCGGTCGAAGATCTCGTGGTCGGTAAAATAACAGTTGCGGGTATCGTCATCGACAAAACCTTCGTGGATGGCCCGAAGTACGCGCACGAAATGGAAGTTGTCGCCGCGGTCGTGGAAGATGGCCTCGATGCGGTCCAGCTGTTTGGGACTCTCGCTGAGTATGTGAATACTGTAGCCGTCCTCTACATATTGTTTCATGTCCTTCGAAATAAGATCGAAGTTTTTGTGCCACTGGGGCTGGGGTGACGTATGGAATTCGATGACGGAACGCGAAGGCAACTCTTTTTTTGTTTTTTTATTGTAAACGGATGTGTCAAGACTGCACCGGGCACCGATTTCGATGCGGTGGCAAGGCAGAAAAGCTGAGCAGAATGCCTCGTAGTTCACCACTTTCTGATTGGCGGTCAGGTCGCCCTCCTCAGAAGCAAGCAGCTGGGAGGAGAGTTCCATAGTGCATACATGTTCCACTTGATCCAAAATCCAGGGCAGGTCTTTGACAACCGTCACAGCCTCTGTTCCCAGGAACTCGGGAAGCGAAATGCCCGTTGTGGCACTTTGGGAAAGTGACGGCGCGATGGTCAGTTCCCTGAGAACATCTTTTGAGAGTTGGGTATCGACTTCGAAGGTTCGCAGCGAGTCGATTTCGTTGCCGAAAAAGTCGATGCGGAAGGGATATTCGCTTGAGAAGGAAAATACGTCGAGGATGGAGCCGCGTATGGCAAACTGGCCGGGCTCGTAAACGTAATCGACACGTTCGAATCCGAGGTCGTTGAGTTTGTTCACCACGGTTTTCGATTCAATCGTTTCTCCTGCAGTAAGATGCAGCAGTTTGTCTGAAACGTCGGCTTGCATCGCAACCTTTTCTGCCAGAGCTTCCGGGTAGGTGACAATGAGCAGACAGGAGTCGGGTGAGAGGTTTTGAACCGTTCCGATGACCTCGGTGCGCAGAATCTCGTTGGCCGAATCAATCTGTCCGTAGCGGATGGAACGTTTGTAGGCCGAAGGGAAGAAAAGAATGCGCTCCTCGTCTGTAATCTGGCAGAGGTCGTGGTAGAAGTAGGCGGCTTCTTCATCGTCGTTGAGCACGAAGAGATAGATGCCGGTTACTGCATTTTTGAGAGGGGCAAGAAATGTGGCAGCCGACGAGCAGCACAGTCCTGAAAGATGGATGACCTGCTGACGGCTGGTTTCGAGCCTGAAACTGCGCAGTTTTTTTGCCAGCGCGTTGAATCGGGGTTTCTGAATGACCAGGTCTTTGATTTCCATCAGGCTTCGGTGATTTTAAGGTAGTGGGTCTTTTCTCCCTTGATTTTAAGGCCGCGAACCTTGGATAATACGTCATCGGCCACCTCGGAGCGGATGGCACAGAAGGCGCAGTGGTCGAGAACGTCAATACGTCCGATCTGGCTGCCGTCGATACCTCCGTTACGGGAGAAGAATCCCAGCACGTCTCCACGGGAGATTTTTTCGCGTTTGCCGCGTCCTATATAAATGGTATCCCATTCGGCCCGTTTCCAGTCGCGGGGCCGCAGATTGAAATAAACGGGTTTCTCGTTAACATAGGCAGGCAGCTGTTCGTCGGGTCCGAGGATAAAGCATACGCTGCCTTCAGCACCGGCCCGGGCTGTGCGTCCGTTGCGGTGGGTATAGGCCTCTTCACTGGAGGGAAGATGATAATGGATGATGTAATCCACCTCGGGGATATCCAGTCCGCGCGAAGCCAGATCGGTGGACACCAGAACGCGGATGCTCTGGTTCCGGAACCGGATCATTGCTTTGTCGCGTTGAGGCTGTTCCAGACCACCGTGATAGAGGGCGCAGGCAATGCCATGATCAATCAGGAAATGGGCTATCCGTTCTGAACTCTCCCGGTAGTTGCTGAACACGATGGCCTTGCTGCCGTCTTCAAGTGTGCAGAGCAGGTCGTGAAGAGTTTCCAGTTTGTCGGCGATGGGACTTTTGACAAGACGGAACGTGAATTTGGGTGTTCTTGTGTCTGTCGTAGCTTCGGTCTTGGTTTCGAAATCAATCTGTTTCCAGTTTTTCATGCCCAGCCAGGGTGCAATGGGCATATTGTGGGTGGCTGATGTGAGGATACGCTGCAGGATGCCGGAAAGATTGCCCACGAGAGCTTTCATTTCCTCTTCAAAGCCGAGCTCGAGAATCTTGTCATATTCGTCCAAAACCAGCCGTGTGATTGTTTCCGGCTGGAAGTGGCCTCTGTCTGCATGATCGAGCAACCTGCCGGGTGTCCCGACCAGGATGGAGTAGGGCGGTAGCGAGGAAAGATCCTGCGCCTCGGTACGGAGGTCGTGACCGCCATAACAGCAGATCACTCTTCTCCCTGTGTGGAGCCGCTGCCAGACATCGGCAATCTGTTCGGCTAACTCCCGTGCCGGAACGACTATGAGAACACGTTCTTCGGAAGGCTTCGTCTCAATCATCTGCCAGAGCGGGAGAAGAAAAGCCAGAGTTTTTCCGCTGCCGGTGGGTGAGAGCAGTAAACAGTCAGTGCCCGAAACAGCAGTTTCGAGCATTTGCTTTTGCATATCGTTGAGCTTCTGGAATCCTGTCGCCTGAAGCGTGCGATTTACGATAAAATCTGTATTCATTTCTTAATTTGAGGTTGCAAAGATAGCATTTTTATCTGACAAAATAGCTATAAATTCTGAGAATTTATGCAAAGCCGGCATTTTTTCTTGATATAAGGACGGATTTTAATTTTTTTCTTGTATATTTGCATCCTGAATTATGATGAAAGGAATAAATCATAGGCTGACGGTAGCTCTTTGTTTTGCAACTCTCCCCGCTTTGCTCCATGCCGATATTTGGACAGATACGGGAGAGAGTAAATTCAGCTACTCTGAGTCTGCAAAGGCGACACCCCTACAGGTGAAACCGGCTGAGATTCCTTTGCGTATTCCCCATCCGACCATAAAAACGGACGACGATTTCTTTCTGGTGCCGGAAATTCAGGCGGGGCCTCAAGGTGTGCTGCATGAAAGCCGGGTAAACCCTCTCGAACTGGAGCGGTTGAAGAAGGAACAGAAGAAAGCCCGGGAAAAAGAAGAGCGCCAGCGCAGAAATGAGGAGAAGGCTGGGGAGAATGGAATGAGAAAAGAACAGCAGAGACAGAAAAATAACGTCTCCGAAACTGTGCCGAAAGCAGAGCCCGAAGCGGTAACGAAACCTGGAATTTCTGAAGAAAAACTGGCCACATTGCCCGAAGATCTGCAGCGGGAAGTGAGACGGTTCAGTCCGGATTGGTCTAAGGGTCTGATATTCATCAACAAACGGGATCTGACGTTCTACCTTTATAACGAACAGGGAGACCAGGTGTTGAACTGTGGCTGTGCTGTCGGTATCAATAAAGGCCACAAACAGAAACAAGGCGACTATCGCACCCCCGAAGGTATGTTCACCGTTCAGCAGATTCAGCCTTCAGAGACGTGGGGTCATGATTTCGGCGACGGGAAAGGATATATCCGACATGCCTATGGCAATTGGTTTATCCGGCTGAAAACAGGCTTCAGCGGAATCGGTATCCACGGAACCCATGCCCCGGAAAGTATCGGCACCCGGGCTACAGAAGGATGTATCCGTCTTAAGAATGAAGAACTGGACAAACTCAAACCGCTGGTAAAAATCGGAATGACGGTAATCATCAGCGAGGACGAATAAAGTCAGAATTCACAAACAACATAACAAACAAAACAAAATGGAAAAAGATTCTCTTGTATTTGGCTACATCGACGAGGAACGTCAGCGCCAAATGAAAGGTATCGAACTGATTGCTTCGGAAAACTTCGTATCTGACGAGGTCATGGAGGCAATGGGTTCAGTGCTCACCAACAAATACGCCGAGGGCTATTCCGGCCACCGTTACTATGGCGGTTGCCAGGTGGTCGACAAAATCGAGACTTTGGCTATCGAGCGTCTCAAGCAGCTCTTCGGTGCATGCTGGGCTAACGTGCAGCCCCATTCGGGAGCTCAGGCCAACCAGGCAGTTCTTGCCGCTGTACTCGAACCCGGAGACACCTTCATGGGTCTGAACCTTGCTCACGGCGGTCACCTCTCTCACGGTTCGTCAGTCAATTCATCGGGTCTGCTTTACCGTCCCGTAGCCTACAACCTCAACGAGGAAACGGGTCGCGTGGATTATGACGAGATGGAACGTCTGGCCAGAGAAAACAAGCCCAAACTGATTATCGGCGGCGGCTCGGCCTATTCCCGCGAATGGGATTATGCACGCATGCGTAAGATTGCCGACGAAGTGGGTGCCCTCCTCATGATTGATATGGCGCATCCCGCAGGTCTGATTGCTGCAGGATTGCTTGACAATCCCGTGAAATATGCCCACATCGTAACTTCCACAACCCACAAGACCCTGCGCGGTCCCCGTGGCGGTGTGATTATGATGGGTGAGGATTTCCCCAATCCCAAGGGTATCAAGACTCCCAAGGGTGTTGTGAAGATGATGTCTGCATGTCTCGACTCCAGCGTCTTCCCCGGCACGCAGGGCGGTCCGCTCGAGCATGTCATTGCCGCCAAGGCTGTCGCTTTCGGCGAGGCTTTGAAGCCCGAGTTCAAGCAGTATCAGACTCAGGTCAAGAAGAATGCCGCCGTGCTGGCCGATGAACTTGTAAAACGCGGATTCAAGATTGTTTCCGGCGGTACTGACAATCACTCCATGCTGGTTGATCTCCGCACCAAATATCCCGAACTTACGGGTAAGGTGGCCGAGACAGCTCTCGTTGCAGCTGACATCACCTGCAACAAGAACATGGTTCCATTCGACACCCGTTCTGCATTCCAGACTTCAGGCATCCGCCTCGGAACACCTGCCATCACAACGCGCGGTGCCAAGGAGGATCTGATGCTCCAGATTGCCGAGATGATTGAGGAGGTGCTCAACGACCCCGAAAACGAGGCCGTTATCGCCAAGGTTCGTGCCCGCGTGAACGAAACGATGAAGAACTATCCTCTCTTTGCTTATTAAAATTACGCTATAAATGAATAAGCGCCCGCAGAGATTACTGCGGGCGCTTATTGTGCGTCGGGTTTACCAGATCTTCACACGATCCTCGGGAGCGACGTA
>CAJOOX010000146.1 GCA_905236195.1 uncultured Bacteroidales bacterium | reverse complement strand
CTTCATATCGCGCCGCTACAACCTCACGCCCTTGCTGCGGTCAAGCCCTGGGGGATTAGAGGGAGCATGCCGTATGACACTTACCCGGCTGCAAAAGTAACTCTTTTTGCTGAATTGGCCAAATTTTGACACAAAAATTTTATCAATTCTGCACTTTTTTCACTTCAAAACGCTGTTTTTGCAATCTCAATTAGATAAAAAGCATCTTTAGAAACAATGCAAATCGACCGTCAACAACTGGAACAAAGAGCCCGGATCAACAACTTCCTTATGAAGGCAGCACTGCCGCTGGGCATCTTTTTCATCTTCGAATATATGCTCACCGTGTGGTCATCGGGCAACATCTTCATGGGAATGCTGCGTCTGCCACTCTTCCTGGGGACCCCCGTGCTGCTCTTCATCACGATGCGCACACTTCGCGACAAGGTGATGGGTGGCTCTATCGGCGGGTTTCAGACTTGGGTCTTCGGCGTTCAAATGATGCTGTTTGCTGCACTCATCGAAGCCGCGTGGATCTATGTTTACAATGAATTCCTGGCCCCTGACAACCTCCTCGATTTACAGACGGCAGCCATTGCCCAATACGAAGGAAGTGCTGCAATCATTGCGGTAAACCCAAAGCTGCAGCCCCTCCTTCACCCCCTGAACCAGATGGTCGAGAGTCTCAAGAACGCACCTGTGCCCACGGCCATCGAGGCTGCGGTCCAGATGGTCTCCAACGACCTCTTCATTGCCATTGTTCTCATGATTCCGATTTCCCTGGTTATCAAACACTAACAAAATACTCAACAATAATGGATATATCTGTCATCGTCCCGCTCTACAACGAGGACGAATCGCTCCCGGAACTTGCCGCGTGGATCGACCGCGTGATGCAGGCCAACAATTTTTCCTACGAAGTGATTTTCTGCAATGACGGCTCCACTGACAATTCGTGGAATGTCATCAAGGAACTTCATCAGAAATACCCCGACATGCATGGCATGTCGTTCCGTACCAATCACGGCAAATCGCCTGCGCTCCAAATCGGTTTCTCGATGGCGAAGGGTGATGTGGTCATCACGATGGATGCCGACCTTCAGGATTCGCCCGACGAGATTCCCGAACTCTACCGTCTCATCACCGAGGAGGGCTACGATGTGGTGTCGGGCTGGAAGAAGAAGCGCTACGATCCTCTCTCCAAGACCATTCCCACCAAGCTCTTCAATGCCACTGCGCGCGCCGTCTCGGGCATCCATAATCTCCACGACTTCAACTGCGGCCTCAAGGCCTATAAGAATGCTGTGGTCAAACACATCGAACTCTACGGCGACATGCACCGCTACATTCCCTATCTGGCCAAGAATGCCGGATTCGGCAAGATTACCGAGAAGGTGGTCCATCATCAGGCCCGCAAATACGGTCACACCAAATTCGGACTGGACCGCTTTGTCAACGGCTACCTGGACCTCATCACCCTCTGGTTCCTCAACAAGTTCGGCCTCAAACCGATGCATTTTTTCGGACTCGTGGGCTCGTTCATCTTCATCGTTGGTTTCATCGTCGTCCTGGCGCTCGGCATCCACAAACTCTGGGCCCTCAGCGTGGGTTCCCAGGCGATGCTCATCGCCCATTCTCCCTGGTTTTACATTGCTCTAACCTGTATGATTCTAGGTTCGCAGTTCTTTCTGGCCGGCTTCGTGGGTGAACTGATTTCACGCAATGCGCCCGATCGTAACAAATATGACGTTGCAGAAGTTATTTAAGTTTCCCTGGGTCTCTGCCGTCTGCGGTGTACTGTGCCTGTCCTCTTGCGGCAATGGCTGCGAGGAGACACGCGAGACCTTCTGTGTTGCTTCGCTGTATGCGGAAACGGGGCTGTCCATCTCCACGCTCTATGCCTGGGGCATCGGTCAGCAGCGTGTAGCCGACACTTCGTCGGCTACCGGTTACTCTGATAGTCTGATGCTCGAAGTTTCGTCGCCCGAACAGTTGGAATTTATCCTACAGCCCGACACTACAGTTACTCGCATACGCCTGCAGATGACCGTCACTGGCGACAGCACCTATCAAGTGGAAGATACGCTCACCATTCGCTACGATGCTCGTCCCGTTTTCCTCAACATGGATTGCGGATGCACGGTGTTCTTCACCATCCGCGAAGTTAACACCACAGGCCATCTCCTGTTGGGCACATCCATCGAGAAAGCCGAAATCACCAATACTGAAGATGTCAATATCTCCCTCCTCTATTAAGTCGTTCTCGCTTCTGCTGCTCATGGCGGCAGTATGGCTTCCCGCAGCCCTTTCCACTGCCCAGGGACATTCTATTCCCCGCGGCAGCGAGGCATCTCAGGAAAATGCTTCGCCCCCCGAAACCGCAGCACAGCCGCTGCCTGAAGGGCAGAAATACCGTTACCCCAAGATCAATCATCTCGAGGTAGCCTTCGACCTCGCCAGTCCCGTGATGGAACTCTTCACCTACGATTACGGTGAGTATGCCATCCGCACCACCCTTGACATCTATCACCGTTTCCTGCCCCAGCTCGTGCTGGGCATCGGCCATTGCAACGAGTCGTCAGAGGATGCCTTCTTCACCTACAAGGTCTCACCCTCCTTCTTCGTCAAGGCGGGCATGGGCTACAACTTCAAGTACAACGACATCCGCCCCGACGATTATTATTGGATCTTTGCGCGCTACGGGTTCTCGACCTACAAGGCTGATATCACCGATATTACCTACAACGACGGCTACTGGGAAGCGTATGGTCCGGTCACACTTAACGGCATCGGCTTCACCTGCCATTGGATTGAGATAGGCGCCGGCATTCATGTCCAGGTTTGGAAGAAGTGGGCGCTCGGTTGGGAAATATGGTACCGCAACATCCTGGCCAAGGGCACCAACCCCAACGGCGATCCCTACTATATTCCCGGCTATGGCTCCAGGGCTTCCCACATCGGTTTCTCTTTCAATATCTCTTACGACGTTTTCTAGCATCACATGTCATCCCGTACCAAATCAGTGCTCCTGCTGGGTGCCATCCTGTCCGTCGTAGCAGCCACGTCCTGGTGTTCGCGCCGCAATGCACCCCGCGAGTACTCCCGGCTGGAGGGTGTGATTTTCGGCACTTTCTACCATATCACCTACAACGATCGGGCCGACTGGCACGACTCCGTGACGGTTCTCTTGGCCGAATTGGATAATTCTCTGTCGATGTTCAATAAGCATAGCATTATCTCGCGGTTCAACCGCAACGACAGTTCCTGTGTGGCTGACTCCCATTTCCGTCACGTTTTCGAGACGGGACAGCACGTTTCCCAAGCTACGGGCGGTGCCTTCGATATGACCGTAGCCCCCATTGTCAATCTCTGGGGCTTCGGATTCACCAACAACCCCACGGTGACACCGCAGGCCATCGATTCAGCCATGCAGTTCATCGGGTGGCAGAACGTCTCGCTCGACAGTGCCGGACACCTCCGCAAACTGCATCCCGAGACCATCCTCGATGCATCGTCCATTGCCAAGGGTTATGCCGTCGATGTCATTGCTGACTTCTTTAACCGCCACGACATCCGCGACTATATGGTCGAAATCGGTGGTGAAGTCGTAGTCCGGGGACTTAACCCCAAAGGCGAAAACTGGGCCGTGGGCATTTCCAAACCCCAGGAACAGGCATCCTACAGCAGCGAACTCCAGGCCATCGTCCATCTGACCTCCGGCGGCATCGCCACGTCCGGCAACTACCGCAACTTCTATTACAAGGACGGCAAACGCTATTCCCACACCGTCAATCCCCACACGGGTTATCCGGTCCAGCAGGACATCCTTTCGGCTACAGTACTTGCAACCGACTGCATGACGGCCGATGCCTACGCCACCGCATTTATGGTGCTCGGTTCCACCGAGGCCCTCAATGTGCTCCAAGCCGACTCCACCCTCAAGGCTTTCTTCATTATGGCCGGTGAGGGCGACGGCTTCCAGACCCTCTCCTATCCCGACGACTGGGTAAAATAAACGACATTCAATTAAAAATAACGAATATAAAATCTGAAATAAAATGAAACTTTCCACACTTTGCGTTCAGGCCGGCTATACTCCCGGCAAGGGCGAATCCCGCCAAATGCCGCTCATCCAGAGCACCACATTCCGCTATGAAACTTCCGAACAGATGGCCCGTCTGTTCGACCTCGAGGACGAAGGCTACTTCTATACCCGTCTGCAGAACCCCACCAACGACCACGTGGCTGCACGTATTGCCGCCCTTGAAGGCGGTGTCGGCGGAGTCCTCACCTCTTCCGGCCAGGCTGCCAACTTCTATGCCTGCTTCAATATCTGCGAAGCCGGCGGACACATCGTGGCTGCCAAATCCATCTACGGCGGAACCTTCAACCTGCTCGGCACTACCCTGCCCAAACTCGGCATCGAGGTAACCTTTGTCGACCAGAATGCATCCGAGGAAGAAATTGCAAAGGCCTTCCGCCCCAACACAAAACTCGTCTTCGGCGAGACTATCTCAAATCCCGGCGTCATGGTGCTCGACATTGAGAAGTTCGCTCGCATCGCCCACACCCACGGAGTGCCGCTCATCGTCGACAACACCTTCGCTACGCCCATCAACTGCCGTCCCTTCGAGTGGGGCGCCGACATCGTAACTCATTCCACCACCAAGTATATGGACGGCCATGGAACAACCGTCGGCGGTGTGGTGGTCGATTCCGGCAACTTCGACTGGGAACAGAACGACAAGTTCCCCGGTCTCACGACACCCGATCCCTCCTACCACGGACTCACCTACACCAGGAAGTTCGGCAAGATGGCCTATACCACCAAACTGGTTTCCCAACTGATGCGTGACCTCGGATCCATCCAGGCGCCGCAGAACGCCTTCTATCTCAACCTTGGTCTGCAGACCCTCCATCTTCGCATGCCCCAGCATTGCAAGAATGCCCTTAAGATTGCTCAGTACCTCCACGACAATCCCTATGTCGCTTGGGTGTCCTATCCCGATTTGGAAGACGATCCCCAGCATGCTCTCCAGCAGAAATATCTGCCTGACGGTTCCTGCGGCGTAATGGCCTTCGGACTGAAGGGCGGACGCGATTTCTCCATCCGTTTCATGGACAACCTCAAGCTCATCTTCATTGCCACCCATGTGGCCGACTGCCATTCGTGTGTGCTCCACCCTGCGTCCCACACCCATCGTCAGCTCACCGACGAGCAGCTCCTCTCTGCAGGCATCGCCCCGGACCTCATCCGTCTCAGCGTGGGCATTGAGGATGCCGACGATCTCATCGCAGACATCGCACAGGCCATCGAGGCTGCCGAGCGGCATTGACCCCATTAAAAAAACTGCCAATGCTCTCCACTATTCTGCTCGCCGCTCTCGGCTATCTCAACCCCGTAGTGCCTGGGTTCCATCCCGACCCGTCCGTCTGCCGTGTCGACAGCGACTACTACCTCGTCAACTCGTCCTTCCAGTTCTTCCCCGGGGTACCGATCTTCCATTCGCGCGACCTTGTCAACTGGCAGCAGATTGGCAATGTGCTCGACCGCCGTTCACAGATTGAACTCAAGGAAGCCGATTCTTGGGGCGGCATCTACGCTCCCGTACTGCGTCTGCACGACGGCACGTTCTATATGGTGACAACCAACTGTTCCGATCGCGGCAACTTCTTCGTCACTGCACCTTCTCCCCACGGCCCTTGGAGCGACCCTGTTTGGATTGAACAGGGCGGCATAGACCCCGACCTTTTCTGGGAAGACGGTCATTGTTACTTCACCTCCAATCCCAACGACGGCATTCACATCTGCGAGATTGATCCCGTCACCGGCCGGCAACTCTCCGAGTCGCGGCTCCTCTGGCGCGGCATGGGCGGACGTTATCCTGAAGCGGGACACCTCTTTCGCAAGGACGGTTGGTACTATCTCATGATTGCCGAAGGCGGTACCGAGATGGGACACAGCATCACCATCGCCCGTTCCAAGAATCTCTACGGCCCCTATGTAGGCAATCCCGCCAACCCCATCCTCTGTCACCAGCGGCAAGCAGCTCAGACCAATCCCATCCAGGGAACCGGCCACGGCGACCTCTTCCAGGCTCATGACGGCTCCTGGTGGATCGTCTTCCTTGCCTTCCGTCCCCAGATCAACGGCATGCACATCCTCGGTCGTGAGACCTGCCTAGCCCCCGTCAAGTGGGTCAACGGCTGGCCCGTAGTCAACGATGGCAATCCCGTCACACTTGAGATGCCGAATGCCCCGTTCGCGGACAATGTACTCAAACCTCAATCCTTGATGTCCAATGTTCAATCTTCCTTCCGCGACGATTTTCGCGACCGTACTCTTGCTCCGCGTTGGGTTTATCTCCGGAACCCCGATTCGTCCCGCTACGAACTCACGGGCAATGCGCTGCGCCTGAAGGGCGGTGCCCCGTTGTCCCAAAACAGCGTCTCTCCCACCTTTGTGGCTCACCGCCAGCAGGACATTGAGTGCGACATAACTACCTTCCTCACCCTCAAAGGCAACGAAGGCGAAGCCGGTCTCTCCGTCTATATGGAATCCAGCGCCCACTACGACCTTTACCTCACACCCGAGGAGAAGGACGGCGCTACGGTCAGTGTACGTGCCCAGCTCGACGGCTTCGTGCATGATTTCCCGTCAGTACGCATTTCCTCGCGCAAGTGTCTGCTTCGCGTTGTCTGCAAGGCCGACCGCTACATTTTCCAGTACGCCAAGCCCCTTACCACCGACTGGCACGACATCGCCTCTGTCTCCACCCGCTATCTCACTACCGAGACCGCCGGCGGTTTCACCGGCACCGTCATCGGCATGTATGCCTCCGGCAACACGACGGCCGACTTCGATTTCTTCTCCTATAATAAATAATCCTCCAAACCTATGTTGGGAATTAAGATGGGGAGTGTTCTCTTCCTCCTCCTTCTCCTCTCGCTCACAGCATGTACCTCACGCCCCGATTACGTCCTCGACGAGAATGAGATGACAGCCGTTCTCATCGACATGCATAGCAGCGAAGCGCTGATCGACCTGCAACGGACCCAATTCTCCACCCAGGAAGCGCAGCGCGACATCATGGCCTCCGTCTTTGTCCGCCACGGCATCACCCGCGCACGCTATGATTCGTCCCTGATGTGGTACAGTCGGCACCTCAAACGGTTCATCCGTATCTACGACCGTGTCAACGACAGCCTCAAAGTACGCGACGAATATTGGAAAGCCATCGCCTACGAGAATGCGTCGTGGGGCGTCAGCGACCAGGGCGATTCCGTCAACCTTTGGCGTATCAACCCCTATCTCGTCCTGGACGGCAAATTTCTGTCGTCCTTCCAGAGTTTTGTCGTGCCCTGCGACTCCAACTTCCGCAAGGGTGACTCCCTGGTGTGGAACCTGCGCATCTCGCAATTGCCGGCCCAACACTATCTCGTGGCCACCATTGCAGCTACCTACCCCAAGGATTCCGCTGCTGCCCAGACTGCGTTGGCGCTACGCGACACCACCATGCAGCTCTCGGCCGTTACCGACACCCTGCACAACTTCGAGTCCATTATTCTCAGCATCTCCCTCATGGGAACCGATATAACGGCTGAGCCTGTGACATTTGTCGACAGTGTCTCTCTAATGAGATTTCATAAATAAGAAACCCATTGCACAATATTGATGAGATTTTTCTGCATTAGCAGGATGTTTTTGACAGATAGAGGTAACAAAATACTGAAAATGCGATACTTTTATAACAATTAGATGGTTTTTTGTCAATTTTCTATTGCAGTCTGAAATATTTGCCGTATCTTTGCAGTGCCGAAAAGGGAAAAAGGCAACGTCCGGCCGGACGATCCTCCTGGAGACAAGATTTAATAATTTAATTATAGAAAGGAAATTGATTATGTTCAAGAACCGTAACTTTCAGATTGCTGCTATTACAGCCTACGTCATGAGCATGATGTACATCGCTTGGGAATTGGTTAAATAACCTCCCATTTCATTAAGAAAATAACTAATTCTCAAATATGAGGCCCAGGATTTCGGTCCTGAGCCTTTTTTTTTGAGTGAATATCATTATACTACAGGGAGAGTAGGAAACTCTCGGCCTTGTTCTGGAAAAGTTTGTGGCCTGCCGGATTGAGGTGGGCTGTGTCGTTTGGACCCTGAAAATAACGGCGTCGGAAAGCGGAATCCCATACAGCAATGCCGCTCCGATGGGCTGCATCGAAGTATGGTATGGCACGCGATTCCAGCACGCGGGTAAGGGTCTCATGCATCTCTTTGAATCCCGGGCGCTGAACGTTCCAGGGTGTGAACCAGCAGATGCGGGCCGAGGGGTAGCGTCGGATAAGCGAATCCGCAAATGCCGTCAGGTTCTGTTCGAAAACACGGAGCATCGAGTCGGAATACGTGTGATAGCGGTCCGGCGTCCAGCCCGTGGTGTCGGTATGCTCGGGTTCGGCTATCATGCAGGCATCGTTATGCCCTGCCACTACAACGACATAATCGGCATTACGTTTCATCTCCTGGAACCTGTGGAGCATCGAAACACCCCAGTTCTTGCGGTCGAAGGCCACACAGTTGCCGTTGCGGCCGTAGTTGTAATATTGCATATTGTACTTGCGGGCCACGTTGTAGTGCCAGGTATCTTCGATTTTGCCGCGGTGATTGCGTACATAACTGTCACCTATGATGACCATTGTCTTGCCATAAAGGGGCGACGACTTGACCCATTCTCCGACAGTGTTGTCGGCCACAATGGGTTCGCTGGGATTCAGATAACGGGGTTCTGCCTCCGTTCCTGCGCCCTGTGCGGAAACCGTGGTGCACGCCAGAGCCATTGCAAGTAAAGTTAGATTTCTATTGAACATTGTTTGACAATTAACCTATAACCGATAACCGGAAAAATCACTCCTCCTGGAACCTGTTCAGTGTCTTATAGTAGCAGAGGATGAGGAGGGCGACGCCCACCGAGATGGCGGCATCGGCGAAGTTGAAGATGGGTTTGAAGAATTCAAAGGGCTCGTTGCTGCAGGGCAGCCAGTCGGGCCAGGTGAATTGAAAGTTGAAAGATAAAGGTTGAAAGTTGACAGTTTCGCTGGCTGCGGGCACCCACTCGGGCCACCAAAAGCGCACAAGAGGGAAATAGAACATATCCACCACCTTGCCGCGGAACCACGGGGCGTAGCCTTCGAGGTCGGTACCGAGCGTACATTGCGCCACATGCCCGTAACTGTCGGTGAAGAACTGTCCATAGCAGACGCAGTCAACAATGTTGCCCAGAGCGCCGGCAATGATTAGAGCCACAACGACGACGAAACCCATCGTGACCCGGTTAAGCTCCTTGTGGAGCATCCACGAGAAAGCACCCACTGCCACTATGCGGAAGATGGTGAGGAAGTACTTGTCGAAAATCTCCATTCCGTAGGCCATGCCATTGTTCTCGATGAACGACAGATAGAACCACGGAGTCACTTCCACACTCTCGCGCAGGGCGAAATGTGTCTTGACATAAATCTTGATAATCTGGTCCGCGATGACGACAAGTGCCACAATGGCCCAGACGGTAATAATCTTGTTTCTTCTCACTCAGAACAGGTTGGTTCTCCCCCATTGCTGAGGGAGAATTTTGCTTTAGAATCAGCGTCTCGCTTCCTTATCCTCCACATTGGTTGTGGCGTGCGGCACGGCGCGCAGACGTTCTTTCGGAATCAGTTTACCTGTGACACGACTGATGCCATAGGTTTTGTTTTCGATACGGATGAGGGCACCCTGGAGGCCTCGGATGAACTTCTCCAGACGGGAAGCCTTCAGACCCAGTTCCTCACGTGAAAGCGCCTCGGAGCCGTCCTCCATGTTCTTGTAGGTCGGCGCCGTATCTACGTCGGAGTTGTTGTTATTTGACATCCTCTCGCGGATAGATGCATACTGTTCGCGGGCTCCTTCGAGCTTCGCGAGGACGATTTCTTTGAATTCTGCCAATTCTTCGTCGGAATAGCGTACTTTCTGTTCGTCTGCCATAGTCTTTAGAGTTTAGATATTGTGGTTATGATAATATAAGTTAGAAAAGGTTCCCCCAGGCGACCGGTTTTGGCCGCTTGGAGGAAGTTTGTTTATTTCTTGTGTATCTCGGCGCGCAGGCTGTAGCCGTCCATGTCGAAGGTGACTGCGTCGGCGGCT
>CAJOOX010000145.1 GCA_905236195.1 uncultured Bacteroidales bacterium | reverse complement strand
TCGCTGCGTCGGATGTCTGGTTCACCTGTTTCACGCGCGTACCTTCTATTGTATAGACCGCGAAATTCAGGTGCGTACAGATCTCAGCAGCAGACTCGCCACGGGTAAGACTCGCAAACGGGGTCTTCTCTATCTCAAACACACTCACCCTCAGGTTGTCATTGTTTTCACTCGGTTTTTCTTCACTCACGAGGGGCTTCTCACAGGCACACAATACCAGCAGGGCAAACAAAGCAAGAATCATTTTCTTCATAGTATTTCCTCCTGATGATTAGAATTCAACTGTGGTTTCGTCGAGCCAGGCGCTTTCTATCTGGAAGACCGAGGACGTCTGCGCAGTCGTTTGGAAGACCGGTCCTCGGAGGATCGTCTTGCGATTGCGCTTGAAGGGTACGTTCTGAATGGTCTTTGTGAAGAGCACATTGTCGCCGTTGTCCAACACATCGATCGTGATGTTAATGTCCTGCTCGTCGGAAGCCAGGAAGGCGAAACTGGCAAAATTAACAGTCTGACCAACTGGTTTGGAAGGGTTGACCTCTACGGCAAAACCGGTATTCACCGTAGCCAGACCCGTCGTGGGGTTGAAACTTAATCCCCCTTTTGCGTAGGTGGTCCGGATCTTGGCAACACCCTCGACACGCGTGTCGGTTGAGATGATTTGCAGACCACTGATGATACGTTCCAACGTGGCACTGAGATTCACGGCGTTCGTGTTGGAGATGTTCACTGTCTGGGTTTTCACGAAGGTCTCACGGGCCTTGGGACTGAACGAGGCCTCGGTAGGACTGGTCAGCGTGAACACGTCACCGTCTAAGAAACCATAGCCTACCACCACCATCGTGTAGGTACCCAGGGGCAGGTGACAGGAAAAGGAACCGAAGGACGCGTTGGAACCGTTGTCTTTCACATGTGTGGCCTTGTAGATTTCGGTTGAACCATTGTAGAATGCCAGCGTGATAGCCTTCACGTCTTTGTAGGTACCCGGATCCTCCGCCGCCCTGGTCCTTCCCCCGGAGCCAGTGAAGTCCTCCACGGACATTGAGAAGTCGTTTACCTCCACCCTCACGGGTGCAGTCTCGACTGGGTTACTTACTGTGACGTCATTCTCGTTGCTGCAACTTGCAGTCAGCAGGCAGATTACTGCCATCAAAAACATTTTTTTCATTGTTTGAATTAAATTTAAGAATGTAAATAATAAAGTGGCGTTTTTCATACACCGCTGCAAAGGTACAACAAAAAATAAAAACCACCAAGAAAAATCCGGAATTTTTTTCTGGCTGACAGGACCTGTCCCCTGTCAGGTGTCCCTGTCAGGCGGGGGAGAACGTCTTTTTGACGGCTTCGTAACTCTGGAGGTTTCCGATGTCATAGCGATGACCAGGCATCTCCCAGGCATAGACACGCGTCTGACCACAGAGCCAGGCGATGAAACTGCCCGGGGCATCGGTGCCACAGCCACTCTCGATACCCTTCTTAATCAGATGGGCATCCTCACGGGTGTAATAATAGAAGGCCGGCACACACCAGTGACTCTTCGGCTGAGCCGGTTTCTCCTCCATGGAGATGATACGTCCGTCGGCATCTATCTCTGCCACACCCGTCTTGTGGAGCCTGGCCTCGTCAGCCTCATAATAGCGCATCACACAGGTGGCCTGCTGCTCCTTCGCATAGCGGATAAACCCGCCGAGACTGAAATCCAGCAGATTATCGCCCGCCATGACCAACAGGTCATCGTCCAACTGCAACTGTTCAATGGCGAATTGAATGTCCTTCACCGCCCCAAGCCGGTTCTCGTTCGATGTCGTGCCATCGTCGAGGATGGTGTAACGACCAGCGGACCAGTCCTCGAAGATCTTCGCGAACTTATGGTTGCTGATCACTATATATTCATCAATCAGACCAGTCTGGTTCATATCGTCAATCAACCAGTCCAGAATGGGTTTTCCAGCCACATCCAACAGTGGCTTGGGGAAGTTCTCCGTCAACGGATACAATCTCGTGGCATAGCCTGCTGCCAAAAAAACGCACTTCATGTTCTTTTTTTATTTATAAATGAATCATAACATAACCCCATCTGCGCTCTCGCAGACGAAGACCTCGTACTTTCCGGTCATTTCTGGAAATGACCTTAAATACTGCTCCGTCACTTGCCTTGCGATGCTTTCTTCGAAAGCAGGATCAATCAACGCCATGCAACAGCCCTTGAATCCGGCACCGGAAAACCGTCCACCGTAGATTCCCTCGGTCTGCGTCATGATCTCGTAGAGCCGGATCTGTTCAGGCGCCCCACTCTCCCAGTTATGGATACTGCTCCAGCCTGATTCGAACGACAGTTTCCCGTACGTCTCGATATCCCCGCGACGCCAGGCCTCTGCCCCCTTCTCCACACGCTCAAACTCCGTGTACCAATGCTCACAACGCTTCGCCCAGGGCACAGGCAACCGGTCCTTATACTGTTCATAGATCTCCCGCGGCACGTTCCGCGCATTGGCCTCGTTGAACTTACCGTATTCCATCCCGGCCAAGGCCTGCAAGGCATACACGCCCGAACGCAGTTCATCCACACGCATGTTGTATTTCGACCCCGCCAGACTGTGTTCCAGTCCGGAGAAGAAGATCGCAATCTTATAGGGTTTCATCGCCGGATGCTCCGGAATCAACTCGTAGTGGTTGTCCTTCGTGTCGAGATAGAGCAGATGGTTTTGCTTGCTGAGCACCTCACAACTCTGGTCGAGTTTTCCGACACTCACGCCCACATAGTTCAACTCGGCATCGTAGGCGATATCGATGATCTCCTGCTGACTCAGCGAGATACCGTTGACCTTACAGAGTGCCGTCAGGAAACTGATGATCACCGCTGCACTCGACGACAGTCCGCCGATGGGCAGTGATCCCTCGATGACACCACAGAGACCGATATGCAGTTGATGCTGTTTCGATAAGGCCCAGGTAGCGCCACGCAGGTAGTCGGCCCAGTCGTTCTGCTTCTGCGTCGGCACCGAGGCGATATGCCACTGGGCGCGCTTCGGAAACTGCAACGATGCCATTTCCACCACCCCGTTCTGTTTGGGTGAATAGGCGATATGGATGCCCTTGTTGATGGCCAGACCGGTAATCTTACCTAAGTTATGATCAGAATGGGCGCCTATCGGACAAATCCTGTAAGGACAGAACGCCATGCCTTCTGCCTCGCGCCCGTATATCTCATTAAATCTCTCTTCGCAATTCATGATGTAAGATGTAAGAAGTAAGATGGAAGATGGATTCAACAATAATAATTCTTGTACCACTCTGCGAACTTGCGGAGGCCTTCTCTCAACGTGATCTTCGGTGTAAATCCGAAGTCCCGCTCCAAGGCCGTGGCATCGGCATACGTTGTCGGCACATCGCCCGGCTGCATCGGCACCAGTTGCTTGTGCGCCTCGAAGTCATAGTCCTCGGGCAGCAGCCCGGCCCTGACCAGTTCCTCTTGCAGGATGTTCACGAAGTCCAACAGGTTCTCCGGCTGTCCGCCACCGATGTTATAGATCGCATACGGGGGAATCGGCAGACCGTCCTCACCTTTCTTGCGCTCCGGGGCTCCCTGCATCACACGCACGATACCCTCCACGATGTCATCCACGTAGGTGAAGTCCCGCCGACAATTACCATAGTTATAAATCTGAATCGTATCCCCGCGAAGCAACTTGTTCGTAAACCCAAAGTACGCCATATCCGGTCGTCCCGCAGGTCCATACACCGTA
>CAJOOX010000144.1 GCA_905236195.1 uncultured Bacteroidales bacterium | reverse complement strand
CCTCACGTCCGACAATCCCCGATTCGAGGTGCCCGAGGAGATTATCAACGATATGAAGGCCGGTATCGATACCGACGAACTGCGCGCCAAGACGATTTCCATCACCGACCGGCGTGAAGCCATCCGCACGGCTGTGGCCCTCGCCCGACCCGGCGACGTCATCCTCGTTGCCGGCAAGGGACACGAGGATTATCAGGAAATACAGGGCGTCAAACACCACTTTGACGACCATGAGGTGGTACGCGAGGCCATTCGCTCCTGATCTCATCAGTCAATAACCGGTCCTTATTATTCCAAGACTATGCTGTATTATCTGTTTCGCTTTCTCGAAGAATTCGACATTCCCGGTGCCCGTCTTTGGAGTTATATCTCCTTCCGTGCAGTCCTGGCCTTTGTCGTTGCCCTCGTCGTTTCCATCCTTTTCGGCGAATGGTTCATCAAATACATGCGCCGCAACAACCACTATGAGGAACAGCGTGACTACAAGACAGACCCCTATAACATCAACAAAGTGGGCGTTCCCACGATGGGTGGAATCATCATCATCATTGCTACGCTCGTCCCGTGTCTGCTTTTGGGCCGTCTGCGCAACATCTACATGATTCTGATGATTATTACAACCCTTTGGTTGGGATTCCTCGGATTCATTGACGACTATCTCAAAATGACACGTTCGAAAGACGGTATGAAGCCCATTGTCAAACTTCTCGGACAGGCGGTGCTCGGCCTGGGTGTCGGTTTGACACTCTACCTTTCGCCCGATGCCATCATCCGCGAGAACGTTACGGTGATGCGGGAACCCATCGTTCAGAACTATGAGGAAACTGAGTCTGCCAAGACTAGGCTGGCTCCAGTCCAAATGACGATTCTCAAGTCGGACCCGATTAAATCGACCAAGACTACGCTTCCCTTCTTCAAGAACCACAACGTGGACTACAAGGGCTTGTTCGGGTTCATGGGTAAGCATCAGCAAGCTGCCGGTTGGGTGTTCTTTGTCATCATGACCATCTTTATCATTATGGCTGTTTCCAACGGTTCCAACCTCAACGACGGTATGGACGGCATGTGTGCGGGCAACTCTGCCATCATCTGTGTGGCGCTCGGCATTTTGGCCTACTTCTCGTCCAACCTTGCCTACGCGTCCTATTTCGACATCATGTACATCCCGGATGCCCAGGAACTCGTAATCTTCATCTCGGCCTTTGTGGGATCCCTGATCGGCTTCCTGTGGTATAACAGTTACCCGGCCCAGATTTTCATGGGAGATACGGGGTCTTTGGCCATCGGCGGCATCATTGCCGTTCTGGCCATCATCATCCACAAGGAACTGCTCATTCCGCTGCTCTGCATTATCTTCCTGCTCGAGAGCGTGAGTGTCATCCTGCAGACCAATTATGCGAAATACGGCAATAAACGCGGCCTCAAACTTCGTGTCTTCAAGCGGGCTCCCCTTCACGACACTTTCCGCATGCGTCTCGACCAGTTGCCGGCCGATTTCAAAATTCTTATTCCCCGTCCGCGCGGCGCCTGGCATGAGTGCAAAATCACCAACCGCTTCTGGATTATCACGATGATTGCGGCAGCCCTCGCTATCATTACCCTCAAAATCAGATAAACTTTCCACACCAAACAACATAAAAATATGAAACGTATCGTAGTTTTAGGCGGCGGCGAAAGCGGTTCCGGTGCCGCAGTGCTCGCCAAGTTGAACGGCTTTGACGTCTTTCTCAGCGACATGTCGCCCATCAAGGACAAATACAAAGCGCTCCTCTCCCAATATGACATTCCCTTCGAAGAGGGCCACGAACATACAGAGAGTCTCATTCTCAATGCCGACGAGGTAATCAAGAGCCCGGGCATCCCGCTCACCGCACCCCTCATCGTCAAGCTCTACCGGCAGGGCACCCCCGTCATTTCTGAAATAGAATTTGCGGGGCGCTACACCGATGCCAAGATGATTTGCATCACAGGCTCCAACGGCAAAACCACCACAACCATGATGACCTACCATCTCCTCAAGGAGGCTGGTCTCAACGTCGGCCTGGCTGGCAATGTGGGCAAGAGTCTCGCCCTGCAGGTCGCTCTCGACCGACATGACTATTACGTCATCGAACTCTCTTCGTTCCAGCTCGACAACATGTACGAGTTCCGGGCCAACGTTTCGGTCATTATGAACATCACTCCCGACCACCTCGACCGCTACGGACACGAGATGCAGAACTATATCGATGCCAAACTGCGTATCCTCCAGAACCAGACCCGCGACGACCACTTCATCTTTTGGAACGAGGATCCCGTAGTGACTAAGGAGATTGCCAAGCGCAAACCCCTCGAGGTCCAGCTTGTTCCTTTCACGGGCCGCACCGTCCACGACATGGGTCATCCCCTCACCCCCGGCGCCTACATCAAGGGCAACAAGATGATTGTTGACCTGCCCGACCAGCTCATCGACATCGATCTGCAGGATTTGCCGCTTCCCGGACCCCACAACCTCTACAACACTATGGCGGCCACCATCTCCGCCGGTCTGTCAGGTATCCGCAAGGAAGCCATCCGCAAGGCCCTGCGTTCATTCCACGGTGTGGAACACCGTCTCGAGAAAATCGGACAGGTTGCCGGCGTGACCTACATCAACGATTCCAAAGCCACTAACGTCAACTCCTGCTGGTATGCCCTCATGAGCATGAACACCCCCACCGTCCTCATCCTGGGCGGCAAGGACAAAGGGAACGACTACACCGAGATTGAAGAACTCGTTCGCACTCGCTGCACCGCTCTCGTCTACATGGGTCTCCACAACGAGAAACTGCACGGATTCTTCGACCGCATGGGTAAACCCGTGGCCGACGCCAGATCGATGGAAGAGGCGCTCCGTAAATGCCGCGATTTCGCCCATCCCGGCGATACCGTCCTCCTCTCGCCCTGCTGCGCTTCGTTCGACCTTTTCCAGAGTTACGAAGACCGCGGCGACCAGATGAAGGCCATCGTGCGTCAATGGATGTCTGAAGAAAAGAATGCTTAATCCCCTCAATATTTTAATCTCTCAAATTTATGAATTACGAAATCGAAAAAAAGTCTCCGACTGAACCGGTTCAGGATGTGAAGGCCACGGAGACAAAAATTGAGGTGAACCAAGAGCCTCCGCAACACGCCTCCCTAGCATCGCAACTGATGCGGGGTGACCGTGTATTGTGGGGCATCTACTTCATCCTCATCGCCATCTCTATTGTGGAAATGTTCAGCGCCTCATCGACGCTCGCCTACAAATCGGCGTCCACTTCCGACCCCACATTCCGGCACATCCGCCACATCCTGTTCGGACTGTTTGTCATCATCATTTCCCAGAACATGGGACGCAAGGCCTTCCCCGGATGGGGATTCCTCATCTACAGTCTGGGAATGATTCTGGTTGTCCTGCTGCCTTTCCTGGGCACCGACATGAAGGGGGCCCATCGCGACATTCTGGGCATTCAGCCGGTCGAACTCATCAAGATTGGTACAGTCATGCTCGTTTCCATGCTGATTACGCAGCCCGACATCTGGTATCAGCGGATGGGAGCCTTTTTCCGGCATAACACGCCGCTCAAGCGCTTCCTGCTCTTGCTCGTCACCATTGCCCTGCCGTGCATCTTCATGGCTCCGCAGAACCTCTCCAGTGCCATCATCATCGGTCTGGCCGCTTTCTTCCTCATGTTCATCGGCGAGGTACCCTGGCGCTATCTTTGGCGCACCCTCTCCGTGGTTGCGGTGCTGGGCGTTTTGGGCATTGCTGCCCTTTACGGCCTGCATGCCTACACCGAGAGTTGCCGCGACCAAGGCGTCAAACCCATGAGTCTGGGTGTGGTCAACCGTGCCTATACTTGGGAGGGCCGTCTCTTCGACAGCGATAGGAAACCGCTTTGGGAGCAGGACATCAACGGCGACAACTCGCAGGTGATTCATGCCCACATGGCCCTGGCCAACAGTTATCCGATGGGCCGGTTCATCGGCAACAGCAAATTGCGCGACTACCTGCCCGAGGCCTACTCCGACTACATCTACGCCATCATCTTCGAGGAAACCGGATGGATAGGGGCTACATTCATCCTCTTCCTCTACCTCTTCCTTCTTTGGCGCTGTTACATCATTGCGCGGCGCTCCCGCAATCTCTTCCATCGCCTCATCATGATTGGTCTTCCGCTCATCATCCTCATCCAGGCCCTCATCCACATCGGAGTCTGCACCGGGGCAATGTTTGTCACTGGACAGCCGCTCCCCCTTATTTCGCGTGGCGGTTCGTCCATCATCTTCACATCTCTGTCGTTCGGTCTGATGTTTGCCATGAGCCGGATTATCGAGAACGAGACCTCTGAAACAGAAACCGCTCCGATTCCTCCGACCACTCCGACTACTCCGATTTAAATAGTAAAGAATATGAAAGTGATTATCTCAGGCGGCGGCACCGGTGGCCATATCTTCCCCGCTGTTGCCATAGCAAATGCCATCAGGGCCCTCGCTCCCGAAACCGAAATTCTCTTCATCGGCGCAACAGGCCGCATGGAGATGGAGAAGGTACCTGCTGCCGGATACGAGATTATAGGACTCCCCGTGCGCGGTTTGATCCGTCCCCTTTGGAGTCCCCGCAATTTCGGTGTGCTCATCGACTTCCTTAAGAGCAAATCCCAGGTCAGAAAAATCATTCGCGACTTCCGGCCCGACGTAGCAGTCGGCGTGGGCGGATATGCATCTGCACCCACCCTCAATGCTGCAACTGCTGAGGGCATTCCCTGCCTCATCCAGGAGCAGAACTCCTATGCCGGCGTGACCAACAAGAGTCTGGGCACCAAGGCCAAGATAATCTGTGTGGCCTACGACGGCATGGACCGCTTCTTCCCGGCCGAGCGCATCATCAAGACGGGCAACCCCGTACGGCAGGCCCTGCTCCAAAACACATCCACGCCCGCTGAGGCCCGCGTCAGCTTCGGCCTCGACCCCGGTCGTAAGACTGTGCTCGTCATTGGCGGCAGCCTCGGTGCAAGGACGGTCAACGAAAGCATTGCCGCCGGAATCCGCGACTTCGAGAAGGCCGGTGTCCAGGTGCTTTGGCAGACCGGCAAACTCTATGCCGATGAATGTCTGAAACGGGCCCAAGAGACCGATACGCAGCTGGTTCACCCCACTCCCTTCATTGCCGATATGGCGATGGCTTATAAGGCCGCCGATGTAGTCATCTCTCGTGCCGGCGCAAGTTCCATCTCCGAACTCTGCCTCCTGGGTAAGGCTTCGGTGCTGGTGCCCTCGCCCAATGTGGCCGAGGACCATCAGACCAAGAACGCACGCGCCCTCAGCGACCGCGGCGCTGCCGTCTTTGTGGCCGATGCGGATGCCCGCCAGTCGTTGGTTCCCACCGCCCTGTCCCTGGTCAACGATGCGGCTCGCATCGCCGGACTCGAAACCGAAATCCTCAAGCTCGCATTGCCTGATTCGGCTCGCATCATCGCTGAGAAGGTTATCGCCCTTGCTGCTAAAAAATAACTCCTTTTTAAATATATATATATGAAATCTCTATATTTCGTCGGTGCCGGCGGCATAGGCATGAGTGCGCTGGTTCGCTATTTCCTCTCGTCCGGTTATCGTGTCGGCGGCTACGACCGCACCCCCTCCGCCCTCACCGAAGCCCTGATCCGGGAGGGTGCCGATATCCATTATGACGACAACATCGGGACGGTGGATTCTGTTTATAAGGATCCGAAGGAGACCCTCATTGTCTATACGCCTGCCATTCCCGCCACCCACGGCGAGCTCTCCTTCTTCCGCCAGAACGGGTTTGAGGTTATGAAGCGCTCCCAGCTGCTGGGCCTCATCACCCGCCAGAAACGCGGTCTCTGTGTGGCAGGCACCCACGGCAAGACAACCACCTCGTCGATGGTTGCCCACATCCTGAAACAGAGTTCAGTCGACTGCAATGCCTTCCTGGGTGGCATTCTCAAACCCTACGACTCGAACCTCATGCTCTCCGACAAGTCGGACCTCACCGTCATCGAGGCCGACGAGTTCGACCGCTCCTTCCACACACTCTCTCCCTATATGGCCGTAATCACGTCCTGCGACCCCGACCACCTCGACATCTACGGTACCGAGGAAGCCTATCGCGAGAGTTTTGCCCATTTCACCTCCCTCATCCGTCCCGACGGTGTCCTCGTCATCCACAAAGGCATCAGGGTTGAAACACGCCTCCAGCCCGGCACTAAGTGTTTCTCCTACGCCGTGGGCGAGAGTGCCGATTTCTCGGCCCGCAACGTGCGCATCGGAGGCGGAACCATCCTGTTCGACTTTGTCGTTGCTCCCGGGGTGCTGCCACAATACCCTCTGGGCTGCACTTTCTCCGACATGGAACCCGGCGTACCCGTACCCGTCAACGTGGATAACGCAACCGCAGCCCTCGCCGTCTGTCTGATGTGCGGATGCAGCGGGGAGGAATTGCGCCGGGGTCTGAAATCTTTCGGGGGCGCACGTCGCCGTTTCGACTTCTATGTCAAGACCGACTCCTTTGTCCTCATGGACGATTATGCCCATCATCCCGACGAGATTAAGGCGTCGCTGCGTTCGGTCAAGGAGTTGTTTGCCGGCAGGCATGTGACAGTCGTGTTCCAGCCTCACCTCTTCTCGCGTACCCGGGACCTCGCTCCCGGTTTTGCCGAGGCGCTGGCCATTCCCGATCGGACCATCCTGCTCCCCATCTATCCTGCGCGCGAACAGCCCATTCCCGGAGTGACTTCCGAGTGGCTGCTGTCCCTTGTCCGGAGTGCCGACAAGACTCTCGCCTCCAGGGAAGACCTCATTGCCCGCCTCAAGGCTCTCAAGGAGGCCGGACAGCTCGACGTCCTCGTCATGATGGGTGCCGGTGATATCGAACGGCTTGTTATTCCCGCCTGCGAAGCGCTGGCCTAAATACGCTATTGCTATGCGCCGCATTTTTCTTATCTTCGCTCTGGCTATAGTAGTCGCCTATCTCGCGGTGTGCGGGTTCATATATGCGCCTTCCGAGCCGATGCACTACACACGGACACTCATCGTCGTCACCGACAGCGACACCTATGACTTCGTGCATGCCGCCGATATCCGGCAGCAGATACAGAAAGCCAATTTCCGCTACCGGGGCAAAAGTGTGGACAGCGTCGATACCTACCGGCTGTCTCAGCTCATCGAACAGAACCGCCTCATCCGGCATGCCCGTTGCTATCACACTCCCGACAGCTCCCTACGCATCGACATCACACAACGTCATCCCATCATGCGCGTCAAAAGCATCACCGAGGGCGACTTCTTTATCGACACCGACGGAGAGACGATGCCAGCCTTCACCACAACTGCCATCCGGTTGCCGCTCGTGACAGGTTACGCCACCCACAGTATGGTGGACGACGGGCTCTACGAATTTGCACGCTTCCTGCAGGACGACAGGTTCTGGCGTACCGGGATTACCCAGATATGGATCGACAACAAGGGCGAAGTCTATCTCGTACCCCGCGTGGGAAACCACACGATTCTGCTCGGTTCTTTCGACAACTATGAGGCCAAATTGGACCGTCTCCTCGAGTTCTACAAGAAGGTAATGCCCCGTAAGGGATGGAATGCCTACAGTGTGCTCAATCTCAAATTCGACGGACAGGTCATCGGCGAATGTACCGAAACCAAATAGTACCCTTTCTTCTATTTCGAAAACTGTATAACTCAATGTATATCACTTGTATTCTCTCGCTCGGCTCCAGCCGAATCAGCACGGCTGTCGCCCAGATTGACAACCTCGGCAACTGCAAAGTGCTTGCTTTGGAGAGCGAAGACCCCGAGGACAGCCTCCGTCACGGCATCATTGTCAATGTCGAAGCGGCCGCATCCCACATCAAGGCGCTCTTCCAGAAACTCAACAACCGGCTCAAGTCGGCCGATATCCCTGTCATGGATTCCGTCTATGTGGGCTTGGCCGGAATGTCTGTCCACTCGATTCTCCACCAGCCCTCCGTCCAACCCACCGAGGGTACTGCCATATCGACCGACATTCTCGACCGGCTTTCCCAGCAGAGTCTCTCTACTCCGCTCGATGGTTGGGATGTCCTTCAGGTCGTCCCTGCCGGATATGCCATCGACGGCGATATGGTGCCCAATCCCGTTGGAATGACCGGCCATGAACTGACCGCCCGCCACCAGCTCATCGTGGCCCAGAAACGCCTTCGTGCTAATATCACGGCT
>CAJOOX010000143.1 GCA_905236195.1 uncultured Bacteroidales bacterium | reverse complement strand
GGGCCGTCTCGGAAGTGAGCCGGCGCTGGGGCGAACAGTCGCTCGTCTCCAGGGCCTACACCGCCCTCACGCTCCACAACCGCGGCGAGAATCCCAAACAGGCCCGGGCCATCGTCGAATCCTTGCGTCAGCATGCGCTCTCCAAGCCCGGACAGGGGATGTACTGGGACGGTATCCGCTTGGGCGGTTATCGCTGGTGGAATCCCCTCACGCTCACATCTGTGATACTGAAGACCTTCCAAAAAGCAGATCCCCGAACCGACGAAATTGATGCCATCCGCCAGTGGCTCCTCCTCGAGAAGAAAACCACCGACTGGGGCAACTCGTCGCTGGCGGCCGATGCCGTGGCGGCTCTGATTACCTGCGGCACACGTTGGGAAGCCGGGGAGACCCAGCTTGACGTCAGCCTGAGTGGACAGCCCGTCACGTTCCCAGCTGCCGACCGTTACCTGGGTTATTCCCGTGTGGAGGTTTCCGCTGCAGCCGGCGAGAAAACACTCGCCGTCGTCAAACAGGGCAATGCGCCCGCCTGGGGTTCGCTCTATGCCCAGTATGAGTCCCCGATGTCGCAAACCGTTGCTGCCCGTACCCCGGAACTCTCCGTCACAAAGGAACTGCTCCGCTATCAGCCTGATGGAAGCACCGTCCACCCCGATACTTTGAGCGTGGGAGACAAGGTGCAGGTTCGGCTTGTGATTCGCAACGAATGTGATTTGGAGTATGTCTCGCTTGTGGATGAACGCGGTGCCTGCTTCGAGCCGACAGACCAGCTTTCCGGGGCGGTTTCCCAGGATGGACTCTACTACTATCGTGAGACGAAAGATTCCGTGACGCGACTCTTCTTCGACCGCTTTCCCAAGGGAACGCACGTCTTCACATGGGACTTAAATGTCACCCATGCCGGACAGTTTGCCGTAGGCATCGCGACGGTTCAGTGTCAGTATTCGCCCGACCAGACAGCGCATTCCGATGCCGTCGAAATCAGCGTAAATCGTTAAAAACAGGTATAAATGGGTGGGATTTGTGTTAAAATCCCACCTTTATTGTTCTGTTTTGGATTTTTTTGCGTATATTTGCAATCCGTATTATTCATTGAAAACAAATTATAAACATTTGCGCTATATGTTGAAAAAACTACTTTTTGTGGGAGCCGTTGTGTTAGGCTCCGCCGTTTCCCTCTTCGCCCAGCGACAGATGGAAACCCTGAATCGCGGCCTCATCGCCATGAAGGTCGGCTCGGGCGTCTATACGTCCTGGCGCATCCCCGGTGATGAATGGTACGATGTGACTTACAATCTTTACCGCGACGGCTCGCTCATTGCCGGGGGACTCGAGGTTTCCAACTATTCGGATGCTGCCGGTACGGCCTCTTCGACCTATCAGGTTGCTGCGGTCGTCGACGGTAAGGAACAGACCCGCTGTGATGCCGTGAGCGTGATATCCAGCCTCGACGGCAACAGCCATCCGTACATCGAGGTGCCAGTCGTGGCCGGCAAGGACGATCATGGCAACGACATGATGACGAATTATTCCGTCAACGACATTTCCGTGGCCGACCTCGACGGTGACGGTGAATACGAGTATATCGTCAAGCGATTCAACGGCGATTTCCGCAAATCTGTCACGGCATATACGCGTTTTGAGGCCTACAAGCTGGATGGAACGCTGATGTGGTACATCGACCTCGGACCCAACATGATTAATTTCAACCACGTGGAGTCCGACTGCATGGCCTTCGACTTCGATGAGGACGGCAAGGCCGAGGTAGTGATTCGTGCCACTGACGGCACCACCTTCCCCAAGGCTGGCGGCGGTCGCTATACGATGGGTGATGCGACGGTCAACTACCGCACGGAGGCAGCTACCCAATCTACCACCTATCAGACGCAGGGCGAGGAATGGCTTGTGTTGTGTGACGGTGAGACGGGACAGGTGCTTGATTCCGAGATTTTCGATGCCGTTGAGAACAATGTCGCCAAGGGCAACGGCCTGGCTCGCGTCAGTGCCGCCTTCTGGTGGAACGGCAACAGCAAGGCCTATGGCCATCGCGCCAACAAATTTCACTGGGGAGCTCCCTATTTGGACGGCCGTCATCCATCCATTTACATCGGACGCGGTTGCTACACCAACCTCCACATGTGTACCTGGGATGTCGTAGGCAAGAAACTCGTGCGCCGTTGGACTTTTGCCACCGACGACACCTCCGACCCCTGGTACGCACAGGGCTACCACAACTTCGCCATTGTCGATGCGGACGAGGACGGCCGCGATGAGATTGTTCACGGCAACTGCGTGGTCGATGAGTTCGGCCGCCGCCTGTCTTCCACGGGTTTGGGCCATGGCGATGCCCAGCACTACAGTGATTTCGATCCCTTCCGCAAGGGACAGGAGGGGTTCCGTTGTCTGGAGGACAATCCCGGAGCCGTCTTTGTGGATGCGACGACCAACGAGATGCTCATTCACTGGGTGCGCGCCAATGACAACGGCCGCTGTCTGGCCGGCAAGTTCACCAACCAGTGGCCCGGAGCCCAGCTTTGGACCACCGATGGACACTTCTGGAGCGCTACGCTTTCGCGCGGAGCAGACCAGACCGTCTCCAGCCAGGCTCCCGGCGTGACGATGAACGCACGCATCTTCTGGGACGGCGACATGTATGAGGAAAGCTTTGACTATAATACGCGCGATGCCGCAGGCAACGGTATCGAAATGGCCGTTCGCAAATACGGTAACAGCAATCCCATCTGGGTTTCCGAAGGCTGTATGACCAACAACAATACCAAGGGCAATCCCTGTATCCAGGCCGACCTC
>CAJOOX010000142.1 GCA_905236195.1 uncultured Bacteroidales bacterium | reverse complement strand
CCGCCGGTCTCGTGGCGTGCAGCTGCCCGTACTTCGCAGGAGTTGCTGCAGGTGGAAGAAGCTGTCAGTGCCGTACGCGGCGCCGGCTACACCTACAGGGACAACGAGTCCTACTGTGTCGGCACCAATATGGAGGTATTCAACATGCGTAAGCTGCACGACATGGAGACGAAGTATAACACTTCGTATATCGTCGATGACTATATACCCGTCACAGACCAGAAGTTTTTCTACAGCGAGAGCATCAACGATCTGAAAGATCAGCTGTCGCTTGACATCGGCATCGGTGTGGATGTCGGTGTGTTTTCAGTGGATTTAGAGGTGGGCTTCAACAAGAAGAGTTTCTCCACCACCAGGAACTATTATTCGCTGATGCGCATGAGGCAGAGCTACTTCTCCCGCGAGCTCAATTTCCTCAACCTGCGCGAACTGGTCAGCAATGCCGTGGCCGCGTCTCCCGTGGCCGGCACCTTTGCCACAGTCGAAGCCGACTCGATGGCCAAGGTAGTGCCTGTGTTTGGCGAGGTTTACGCACCCGGCTTCTCCGACGTTATGCAGACGTTTGTCCGCAAGATACATGCCGCTCCATCGGCATTCGCGGCCAGCGGTATCTGCCGCGAGTTCATCGAAGAGGTAGGTTCCGGCTTTGTCTCCCGTTCCGTCTTAGGGTGCTCCCTCGACTACTACAACATCACGCGCATGGACTCTGTGTCTGAGTCGCTCGATGTGAAGGTGGCTCTTGAGCTGGCTGTCCAGATACACTTTGTCGGCGTCAGTGCAGGTGTCAGCGTCGGCTATCAAGATGCCGTCGAGAAGTGCAGCCGCAATTCAGAGAGCCATATCACCGCCCGTGGCGGCAACGTGTCGCTGGTGACTGCATTCTCCACCGGTCAGCAGGCCACCTTGGACCTGGAGACCCTGAGGGAGTGGCAGGCGACGGTGACACCACAGGATGCCGCCCTCATCGACATCCGTCTTGTACCTGTTTACGAGGTGATCTATGACGAAAAAACGCGTACGGTTCTGAAGAACTATATGGATAAATCATTACGCAACTATGAAGATGAGAGAGGATAATGTAAATAGGAAGAAAAGCAGAATGGGTAAGGTGGTGAGGTGGCTGTCATGCGCAGCATTCGTCTCTCTTCTCTCAACACTATTCACTTTCATGGCTTCCTGTAGCGATGACCTTGATGAGGCAGATGCCCGGAACCATCCGTTGACCAGAGCCTATAGCGAAGAACAAATCGAGCTTCAGCGGCTTGGATATGCCTATGATGCTGCCGGCAATGTGATGGACGACAGCAGTTTTACCGTCCCGCTCATCAACATGGAACGACTCGAGGCCGCCGAAAAACGGTACGGCCCGATTGTCAGCGCAGAGCGCCGCCATTATACCGCATTGGACATCTACAGCGGAGCCACCCTTCAGGAACTGGGGCATGAGGAGACCAAGTACACCATTGACGACAGCGAAGCCATTGGAAGCGGCAAGTATTACCGGAACAACAGGACCGTCTATCGGAGCGAGTGGAAAAGTTGTTATAAAGCGCATGTCTTCATCAGGCACATCATGGCCACGAAGACCATCGATGTCGGCATGCTGCGTTATCTCAATCCGGATGATTTGAATGATGAGGGAAGCGTGCTTGAAGCCGACTTCCGCCATGCAGTAGCAGAGCTGGTCCGCAAGGGAGAGAAAGGCATTACCGAAGCTGTTGCCACGGAATTTTCCGAAAAATACGGTACTCACCTCGTGGTGTCATCCAATCTGGGCGGAATGATTGAACTGCAGATGGAAATCAACCGCGACTCGTGCGTTGACAAGGTATATGCGACACAGCAGGTCACAGAGGTCCTTATGGGCAAATCGGTTACCAAGACCACAAGCTCGAAGCTGCTCAGTGAACTGCCCCGACACACCATTCAATATCACGGGATGATCAGCGTCAAGGGCGGGAAGAAAACCCAAAGCGACTCTCTGCACAAGATATTCGACCACACGAAGGCTGCCGAAGTGAAAATCAGCGACGGAGACTATTACAAATGGGCCACAGGTATAAGCATTGAACCCGGTACCGGTTATAATGCGTCCTTTGTCAGCGGCCGCTTCCTGCCGTTGTATGAGTTGTTTGAGAACACGCTCACCCGTCAGGTGCTGCGCAAGGTATATGAGACGTACCTCAAGAAAGAGGCGCCCACGCAGGAGCCCGATGAGCCTCCCTATGGTGTCTTGCCGGTGGAGGGCAATTACGGTCCCGATGTCAGGGTTGCCAAGGTGGATACCGATAAGTCATGCATCATTTGTCAGGAGTATGTACCCTCCATCCGCAGTGACAAGCCCTGTGTCGTGGCCTATCCGTTGCTCCGTGGCATAGACGGCAAGGTGCGCCCCTTCCTTTATAGCGGTCTGTTCGTGGGCGACGAAAGCCACCGTCCCGGACGTGTCACCTGGGAAGGCAGCGCGTCGGTATATGTTCCTTCCGACAGCATCTTCGCCGAAAGCGACAGTACCGCCATTCGCGAACTTTTCGACGACAATACCCATGCGCTCAAGAACGTCTATTTCTACTGGAATGCCGTTCATCCCCAACCTTGTCCCACAAAGGAGGAGGCTCCCCTGAAATATACTACTGCCATTTTCGAGGCACAACCCTCCGCGCTTGCTGCAGCTACTTCATTTGCCAAGGTAGCCAGCACTTTTTGGTCGGTGCGTCCGGTGGAATTGAGAACCGACAGCAACTTGGACTTCTCGAAATACTGGAGTGACGACAAGGATTTCAAAAAACTCAAAGATGAAAGATACAAAGAGCATGACGGACTGTTATATAAGGACAATAATTATACTTTCTGCCTGTTGGACGGAGGTGAAAACATACAGCATGCTTCAGAGCAGACCGACGACCGCTATGCCAACAAGCGGTGGACAGCAGCCGTCAGCATGTCGATGAATGCTTTAGGCCTGAAAGGCTATCTGCCCTCCGTGGCGGATTCGAAGAGCATCACCAAGATGTTGGGCAACCGCATGAACATCTTCTACAGCCACGAATACGAGGGCCGCAACATGCTGGGTCTCGACTGGCCTACAGGATTCTGGGTCGTCTCGCATCCCAGCCAGGATGATGCCGCAAATGGCGAGAAGAACGATGGTCAGGGAATGCCCATCGTAACAGACGATGTGGGTGAGGCCCGCATTATGCGCCTGAGCGGGTCGGGAACCGATTTGTTGCTCGAATATCCCAATTATGTAAGAGCATTCAACTACTCCGACCAGATGTACTTCAAGTTTTTCCCCATCTATATTACGACAAAAACGTTCTGAGGAAACGCTGCATGTATATCATTCTCAAGCCCATAAGACCCATCAACCCCATCAGCCCCATATGAACGTTTTCGTTAAGCCAAATGACCAAAACCATGCTTGCATGAGTTTTGGCATGGCGAGAAAACGAACATGAATATGAACGTTTTCGTT
>CAJOOX010000141.1 GCA_905236195.1 uncultured Bacteroidales bacterium | reverse complement strand
TGTTCTTCATAAGGAGGCTTAGAAAAACAATCATGATATAAATCAAAGATACCATATCTCGTAAAGATGTCAGCAAATTCATTGCTGGGATATACCCGCTCAATAGAGATGTCCGGCATACTATCACCCATCATGAATTATATTGTCGCTCTGAATGATTCCTGAAATTCTTGCGTCAGTAACGACCATATCTTGCTGTTTCACAGTAGCGGTTATTTTATGACCAGATGGTTGAAGGAGCGGTAAAGTGATACTTGCTTTATTGACATAAGCCGAAACAAGACCTGTTGCGATAGTTCCGCTCCCGCAAGCTGTTTCATAGAACATCGTGTTGATTGCTGAAACACGAACGCAAGGATGAATTTTGATACCACCGGAGGTGTTTTCGAGGAAAATAACTCCTGCTGCCGGAAAGTCAAGCAAGTTATGGCGATTCAGAAAGGCAGATGCCGTTTCTTTCAAATCTTCTGAGGAAGAAATGTACGCCAAAGCACTTTCTGGCATAACAACGAGGTGAGATATTCCTTCCATGTGGACAAGAAAACACCCCTTGTCCACTTCTTTGATATTGCTCAGAGTATGGTCGATAGGCATTTCTGCCCACGCCTTGCCATCTTCGCTCACACCAGCGCGAAGAGACATCTTTACTCCTGACACTTTAATGCGAATTTCTCCCGGCTGTCCCTTTAGATAGTACCATGTAGCCGCTCTTGTCGCGTTTCCGCAAAACTCGCCGCCAGCCATCAAAAGTTGGGGATTTTCATTTTCATTGGAGAGAAATCCTACTTGTTCCACATTAGAAAATCTCTCCATGATGGCGTCATTGATTTCCTTGCGACGTTTCGCATTCGGTTCTAAGCCAAAGACAAGAGCAGTGTCATTGCCACCGGGAACAAATATCTGATATTGATATTTGTTCATATTCTTACTCGTCTCCTTTGGTGAGAGATGTAATGCGCTCCGCTAAAACATCCGTGGATACGCGCTCTTTTACAATCTCATCGCCGCGCTTGAATTGAAGGACAACTTCACCGCAGGATTCCTCATTGCTTCCAATTACAATCGTAAATTGGGCATCCTTCTTGCTCACATATTGAAATTTCTTTTTCACTGTGAGCGATTCCAGCAATACGTCTACTTTCCAGTGAGCTTCCCTCAGTTCACGCGCAATTTTCAAAGCCGCATGAATATTCTCGTCGCCCATAGGAATAATAACAATCTGAGCCGTCGTTTTGTGAGTAGCGTTAATCAGGCCGATTTCTCGTAACTGATAAAAAAGCCGCGTCAGTCCAATGGAAATGCCTACTCCCGGCAACTTCTCACTGGTATAGAACGATGCCAAATCATCAAAACGACCGCCAGAACACACGGAGCCAATTTTAGGATAATCATCCAATTTTGTCTCATAGACAGTCCCGGTGTAGTAGTCAAGTCCTCTTGCAATCGACAAATCGATTGCAAAATATGTTGAATCCACTCCCATTTCGATTAAAAGACTGGTTACTGTTTCTAATTCGTCAATCCCAGCTTCATAAAGCGAATCACGGATGCCAAGACCACGCAACTGCGCGATTACCTCATCAGAAGTTCCATTGATTGCAATAAACTTGAGTAAGGTGTCAACCATGTCCTCAGTCAGACCTTGCTCATGTAACATATCAATGAAATCTTCTTGAGTGACTTTCTCAACTTTGTCAATGATACGCAGAATCTCCGTGGTGTTAGCGTCTGTCTTGAGAGAGGCAACTAACCCGCTTAATAATTTGCGATTGTTAATGCGGATTGTAAACTTGCCGAAGTTGAGTTTCTTAAATACCTGATAGATGATATAGGGGATTTCAGCGTCATACCGGATACTGAGCTTGTCCTTGCCAATAACGTCAATATCACACTGGTAGAACTCACGGAAGCGACCTTTCTGGGGCCTTTCTCCACGATACACTTTGGCAATGTGGCATCTGCGGAACGGGAAAGACAGGCTGTTAAAATGGTCTGCCACATATCGCGCCAATGGAACCGTCAAATCGAAACGCAAAGAGAGGTCAGCCTTCACTGAACCATCTTCATTTCCGCCGCCTCGTGTGTTTTCGACGTTATAAATCTGCTTCTCGGTTTCCCCGCCGCCCTTTGCCAAGAGCGTTTTCCGGCGTTCGATTGCAGGAGTATCCAATGCAGTAAAACCGAACTGCTCATAGGTTTCCGCTATGATTGCCTTGATTCTATCAAATTCAATTTGTTCCTCCGGTAAAAGTTCCATGAATCCCGGAAGGACTTTTGTGTTGAACTTCTCCATTTTGGACACACTTTACTCCTTCACACATTTGGCTTCAGGGACAATCAAAGAGTAGCCAATGATAGATAAAGCATCGAAAAATGTATTATCTCAAATTGGCTACTCGTATCCTCCGCTATTGCAGAAGATATAATGGGGCGACCAACGGGACTCGAACCCGCGATCTCCTGATCCACAGTCAGGCGCTTTAGCCAACTAAGCTATGATCGCCATATTTT
>CAJOOX010000140.1 GCA_905236195.1 uncultured Bacteroidales bacterium | reverse complement strand
TGTCGGTGAGCGAAGGCAGCTTGATGCTTACGCCGGGCACATTCACGCTCTTGCGCTGGGCCAGTTCGCCGTGGTTCTGGGCCTCGGCGATGAGGTAATCCACCCCCTTCTCGGTTTCCTTGCCGGTGATGAGGAAGTCAATCTCGCCGTCGTCGATGAGCACATGGGCACCGACCGGAACGTCGTGACAGAAGTTCACATAGTTCATGGCGATGAGTTCGTGCGTGGTCTTGATGTCGGGATTGCCGATCATCCGGACCTTGTCGCCCGCCTCGAAGGTGAGGTGGGTGCCTTCGGGTGTGGTCAGTACGGTGGTACGGATCTCGGGACCCTTGGTGTCGATGAGGATGGGTATCATGTCGCTCACTTCGCGCACGTTGGAAATCAGCTGATGCAGACCTTCGTCGGTGGCGTGGGCCGTGTTCATTCTCACTACATTGAGGCCTCTGTCATAGAGGTCTCTGATAAAATCGACATCACAGCGGATGTCGCTGATTGTACATACTATCTTGGTTTTCTTCATAATTTCTTCACAAAGCTGTCAACGGCCAGGCGGTAGCTTTCCAGACCGAATCCGATGATGATGCCTGCAGCGGCGGGGGAGAGGAACGAATGATGGCGGAATTCCTCGCGCTGATGCACGTTCGAGATGTGCACCTCGATGACGGGAGTCTTGATGGCGCGGATGGCATCGGCGATGGCCACTGAGGTGTGGGTATAGGCACCCGCATTGAGCACCACACCGTCCACGCCGCCGAATCCGACGCTGTGCAGACGGTCGATGATGTCACCCTCGTGGTTGCTCTGGAAGTAGTCTATTTCCACATCGGGGTAGGCTGCGCGGAGTTTTTCCAAATACGTTTCGAACGAGCTTGAACCGTATATGCCTGGTTCTCTCTGGCCCAACAAGTTGAGATTCGGGCCGTTGATTATCAATATTTTCTTCATTTTTCTATAGAAATTTGCTGCAAAGATAGCACTTTTTTGCTGATATTGTGAAATAATTTGGAGTCAAACGAATTTTTCTGCACAAAAGTTTTTGCTATGTGCTGAAAATCCTTTATCTTTGCACCCGATGAAGAAAATTGTAGAGCTTTTTGAGAGCTATTTGAAATTCGAACGCAACTTCACCGACAATACGTCAATGGCCTATGTGCGTGACGTTACGAAACTGGAGAATTACCTTGAGTCAGGCTCGCTTTCTCTGGAGAAGGCATCAAGTCTGGATATCGAGGCATTTCTGGTGTCGATTCATGACCTGGGCATCTCGCCCGAGTCGCAGGCCCGCATGCTGCAGGGCATCAAATCGTTCTACCGTTTTCTGCTGGCCGAAAAGTATATCGACCGCGATCCCTGCGAACTGATCGAAGCCCCCAAGAAAAGGCAGCATATTCCCACGGTTCTGACGTTGGCTGAGGTGAACAAGGTGATTTCGATGCCGGATGTATCCACCCCGCTGGGACAGCGCAACAGGGCCATTCTGGAGACGCTCTACAGCTGCGGGCTGCGTGTGTCCGAACTCGTTGATTTGCGTTTTTCGCGCATATTTGAGAAGGAAGGCTACATCATCGTCATCGGCAAGGGGCGCAAGGAACGCCTGGTGCCCATCTCGGAGAGTGCCCTGCAGGAAATCGCCAACTGGAAGGCTTTCCGCTACGAGACAGATGTGCAGCCGGGATATGAGGATTACGTGTTTCTCAACCGGTTCGGCAAGGCGATGTCGAGGATTGCGGTTTTCAATGTCGTCAAACAGTATTGTGCCGAAGCCGGCATCATGAAGGAGGTTTCCCCCCACACGTTCCGCCACACCTTTGCCACCCACCTGCTGGAGGGCGGCGCCAATCTGCGAGCCATTCAGATGATGCTGGGGCACGCCCAGATTTCCACAACCCAAATCTATACCAAGGCCGATATGCAGTTGTTGCGGGAAGATATCCTGATGTATCATCCCCGCAACAATACGCATCATCAGTAAGTCCCTTGACTCCCTCCTGTCAAGGAGGGTCTGGGGGATCGCAGGGGGGGGTAGAGGGTTCTCAGAACAGTTCTGCCTGGTCCATCATGAGGTACTGCACAATCTTGGTGCAGGCTTCCTTGAGGGCGACGCTGGAACGGTGGAGGTTCTCATGGAACTCCTCTTCCGTAGCCCTGCCGCCATCCACCAGGTCGGTGACGCTCTTGACACAGATGAGGGGCACCTTGTGGAGCGAGGCCACAAAGGCGATGGCTCCGGCTTCCATATCCTTAAGTTCTCCGCCTTCGCGGAGGATGATTTTGAGGTCGGTGTCGGTCATGTCGAGCGAGGAGCCTGTGGTGCATTTGCCCAGTTTCAGCTCCAGGTCTCTGGCCATCTGGTGTGCATCCATGGTGGGATAATTGCCGATACCCATTTCGTGCCAGCCTCCCTCGTCGCCCACGCGGCGGTCGTGGAACATCACGGGACCGTTGCTCAGATAGACATCGGCGATATTGGCGCCTTTGCTCTTGAACGCGCCGCAGGTGCCTGCATTGATGAGGATGTCGGGATGAAGCCTGGATATGGCGGCTTCGGCGG
>CAJOOX010000139.1 GCA_905236195.1 uncultured Bacteroidales bacterium | reverse complement strand
CGCATTGCTCCCTCCTTAACTTGCAAAATAATACTCACATAAAGTCAAAAATCATCTCGACATAATTTATAGAACTACCCTAAAAAAAAGGACTGCATAACCGCAGTCCTTTTTTAGTATGTCATTTCCTTCAGTCGTTCAATGCCTTTGTCAACGACGCAACGATATCATCCCATTTGTCAATGGTTTTGATACGGAACTTTCCGTTCATCGGGAACAGTCTCGTCCCCTTTTTGTTCATGCATGCCTTGTCGGTAATCCATTCCTCGGCCTGGTAGCGCTGCGGGTCGCGTTCCTCCTCGTAGAAGTAGGATATGTCGCTCATCTTCACCACCGCCTTCCCGGGAAGGACTTTCACGGCGAGCGAGAAGATGAACTGGGTGCGGTCCAGCGCCAGCGACTTGTTCATGAACACCATGTATTCGTTGATGCCGACCTGTACGTAACAGGCCGTCGAATCGAGGTCGAGGGTCTTGCGCGACAGTACCTCGGTATCCTTGCGGGTAAAGTACTGCCCGATCCAGTGTTTCACCTCGTCGAAGGCCTGCCCTTCGCTTTTGCCCGACGGCAGGGGAATTTCGGCGGAGAATACCACCAGTCCGTTCTCTTCGGGTACGGCCCCCTTGAGGTAATGCGGGTCTTTGCGCAGTTTCTTCATCTCGCCTGTGTACAGCTGTGCATAGGCGTTGCTGACCATCGTTGTGAGGAGGAAGAAAAGGGTGAGCGCAGTTGCTTTCATCGTTGTCTGTTTCATATTTTGGGGATTTTCTTGAATTTGCGGTTCTCGCGGAGATACACAATAGGGTCGCTCCGGTGGCTGAGTGCGATTCGTGCCCAGTCCTCATGCGTCAGGTAGGCCCGGACGTTCCACGAGACCTTCAGTGTGTCGCCGTTCTGTTGCCAGTAGGGCACGAAGGGGAGGGCGTACTTCAGATACTCCGCCTCCTTCAGAGTGTCGTTCTTCACATAGAAGTCGCGGGCGCTCACCTTGATTTCCGGTTTCTGTTCGTTGCCCAGCGTGTCGAGGAACGTCAGCCTGGAGTCGGGTTCGGGGGTGTACACCGTATGTATCATCACCATCCGGTCGTCGTAACGCTGCACGGTGATTTCGTCCGAGGCCGTCGGACGGATGTGAAGGTAGGTGTCGCTCAGCGAATCGAGCACGGTCTCTCCGCCTGTGATGTTCTGGATGCGGACGGGGTGTTGTCCCAATTTGTAACGCTGTACCATGACCTGCCGTTGTTTGGCATCCAGCAGATGAAGCGTGCCGGCCGGAAGACGGTCCACAAGCGTCTGCGATGACGCCGTAAGAGTTGAGGCGGCAAGGGTTGCCGCGAGCAGGAAGAATTTTAGGAACCTATCCATAAGAGTATCATTGCAATGATGACAAACAGCAGGTCAAGCGATTTGCGGAGGATATTCTGTTCCTTGAAGAACAGCCAGCCGCAGACGAAGCCTACAATCACGCCGCTGCGTCTCACCAGCGACACCACCGAAATCAGTGCGTCGGGATAGGAGAGGGCGTAGAAATAACAGAAGTCGGCCACACTCAGGAACACTGAGATAAACACGATCGACCACCGCCATTGGAACGGCGTGGTTTTCTGGCGTTTGGGCCACCAGATGACGGCGAAAACGACTGCCATCATCACCACCTGGTAGAAGTTGTACCACGACTGTACGGTCATCTTGTCCAGCTTCTGGTACTGCATCAGGTATTTGTCGTACAGGCCCGAGAGCGCGCCCAGCACCGTGCCGGCAATCACCAGCCACACCCAGATATCGTGTTTGAACGAGATGCCTTCCTTTTTGCCGTCAACAGCCAGCAGGAAGAAAGCCAGAATGGATACAATGACGCCAGCCCACTGCCAGCCGTTCAAGTGTTCGCCGAATACGAAGATGGCGCCCAGCAGCACCAGGATGGGACGTGTCGCATTGATGGGCGACGCGATGGTGATGGGCAGGTGTTTCAATCCGTAGTAGGCACAGATCCACGAGGCAAGCACCAGGGCCGACTTCAGTATGATGAACCCGTGGGCCGGCGCATCGGGTGTCGGTACGTAGAGCAGATGGTCTTCAGGCAATATGCCCGTGCCCGACATCACCACCAGCGGCAGGAAGATGAGCGAACAGAAGACTGTGTTGAGCCATAGCACCGGGATGACCGCATTGTGACGCAGCGACACCTTCTTGAAGACGTCGTAGAAGCCCAGCAGGAGGGCCGACGTAAAAGCCAGGACGAGCCACATAACTTACGCCTGTTCTTTAGCTTTGAAGGCCAGGGCGTAAACCCGCATCTGTTTCACCATTGCCAGCAGTCCGTTCGAACGGGTGGGGGAGAGGTGCTGGCTCAGTCCGATCTGATCGATGAAGTACAGGTCGGCATTCAGTATCTCGTCGGGCGTGTGGTCGCTCAGCACCTGGATGAGCAGCGACACCAGACCCTTCACAATCACGGCATCACTCTCGCCTGTGAAGTGAATCAGTCCGTTCTCATAGTCTGCCTGAAGCCACACACGGCTCTGGCAGCCCTCGATGAGGTTCTGCGGCACCTTGTATTTCTCGTCCAGCGGTTCGAGGTTGTTGCCCAGTTCGATGAGCATCTGATATTTGTCCATCCAGTCGTCAAAGGCGCTGAAGTCGTCGATAATCTGATCTTGAATTTCGTTGATTGTCATATATATTATTATTTAAAAAGGAGTGTGGTTAATACATTTCCTACCTTGCCGAGCGTCTCTTTCGAGAGTTTGTCGAGCGTGTCGTCGGTCGTGTGCCAGTAGGGGTAGAACGTCTGTCCGTACTGCTGGCGCGTGTCGATGATGTCGATGGTGGGGATGTGGGCAATGCGGTTCACGAATACGTGGTCGTCGGTTATGGCCGGACCCTCGCTGTTCACAAAGAGGGAGCTGTAGCCCAGATCCCGGGCAATGCTCCACACCAGATCGGCGGTTTCGGGCGCATAGCGTTCTGAGAAATATTCTCGGAAGAAGGTGGCGTCGGACGCTCCCACCATGTCGAGCAGGATGCCGTAGTCTGCCTTGTAGCCTTTCTTCGCCGCTTCGCGTGCCCAGGCCTGTGTCCCCAGTGCCCAGTCTTCCTCGCGGTGCTGTCCGGTCCATGTGTCCGGGGCTCCGTAGTCTTCGGCGTCGGCCAGCAGCAGGTCGATGCCAGTCTGGGGCGTCTTTATGGTGGATACACGCGCTATTTCAAGCAGTATGGCGGCACCTGATGCGCCATCGTTGGCAGCCGGTACGGGTTGGGCTCGCTTGGAACGTATGGGATCGTTGTCGGCCACGTGTCGCGAGTCCCAGTGTGCAATTAAAAGCACACGGTTTGTGGCCTCGGGGTGGATGCTGCCCATGATGTTCCGGTAGTGAAGCTCGGTACCGTCATACGCTTTTGCGGTACCGGTCTGTACGCTCACGCGCGCTCCGTAGCGCTCCAGTTCTGTCTCCAGCCACGCTGCGCACGAGTCGTGGGCCGCTGTGTTGGGCACTCGCGGACCGAAGGCCAGCTGGGCGGCTGCATTGCGGTAAGCCGAGTCGGCCGAAAACACCGTCTCCGTCCGTATCTGCGGAGCAGAGTTTGCTGCGGGACGCTGCGGACTGCATCCGGTCAGAAGCGCCGTTGTGAATAGGATGGTTTTGAAATCAATCATCATTATATCTGAAAATCGCTGCAAATTTACTCAAAAATTGCCACATATCGGGCCAAAATGTTCTAAAAAATATGTTATATAACATAAAAATGCATTTTTTTTGTATTTCTTTACGCTTATGTGACATTTTTTTACTATTTTTGCACCCATAATAAAATCTTATAACGCAAGAATGAGCAAAGAAATTACCCACGACGGTGTGGTTGTCCGAACCGACGGCCGCGACGTCTCGGTTATGATTGTACAGACTTCGGCATGTAGCGGTTGTCATGCGAAGGGTGCCTGCATGGCATCCGACAAAGACGAGAAAATCATTGTGGCCGATGCCGGCGGACAGACTTTTCATCCGGGTGATCAGGTTACTCTGGTGGGAAGCAATTCGATGGCATGGTCTGCGCTAGCTTATGCTTTTGTCATTCCCACCGTTCTGGCTATGGCGGTGCTGTTCACTGCGGCATCGTTCATGGGCGAGGGAGCGGCGGCATTGGCTGTGCTTGCCTTCCTGGCGCTCTACTACTGCGTGCTCTGGCTCTTCCGTGATAAGATGAAGACCACATTCAGTTTCCGCGTCGAGCCCAAACGGCCTTCCTATGGAGCGGAGTGAGTCCATTGTGAGATAGATTAAATTATCAACTGTTTCTAAATATTTTACATTAGTATCGCTATGAATTTGATTCTGATCGCTCTTATCGTACTTGGTGTGATTGGAGCCATAGGCGCTTTGGTACTGCATGTAGTGGCAAAGAAGTTCTATGTTTACGAAGACCCCCGCGTGGGTCAGGTTGAGGAAGTGCTGCCCGGTGCGAACTGCGGCGGTTGCGGCTTCCCCGGATGTCATGGTATGGCCGATGCTTGCGTCAAGGCTTCTTCCCTCGACGGTCTCATGTGCCCCGTCGGCGGCGCTGACGTCATGGCCAAGGTAGCCGGTATTTTGGGTATGGAGGCCGGTGCCGCCGAACCCAAGCTCGCTGTGGTTCGCTGTAACGGCGACAACTGCGTGCGACCCAAGCGTGCCGTTTACGACGGAGCCAAGAGCTGCGCTGTGGCCAATGCCACCTTCGCAGGCGAGACAGGCTGCGTCTTCGGATGTATCGGTCTCGGCGACTGTGTCGAAGCCTGCCAGTTCGACGCTATTCACATCAACGAGGAGCGTGGGCTTCCCGAGGTGGACGCCGACAAGTGTGTTGCCTGCGGCGCTTGCGTGAAGGCTTGTCCCAAGCTCGTTATCGAACTCCGTAAGAAAGGACGTATCGTCCAGGGTAATGCCCGCCGTGTGTGGGTGGAATGTGTTAACAAGGACAAGGGCGGCGTAGCCATGAAGAACTGCAAGAATGCATGTATCGGCTGCGGAAAGTGCCAGAAGGTCTGCAAGTTCGATGCCATTACCATCGAGAACAATCTCTCCTATATCGATCCCGACAAGTGCAAGGCTTGCGGTATGTGCGTCAACGAGTGTCCCACTCACGCCATCCACTGCACCTTCACGCCTCCCGCTCCCAAGCCGAAGCCCGCTCCCGCAGCTGCCGCTGCAGCCAAGGTCGCCGAGACCAAGGTGGCTGAAGCCAAAGAGGCCGTCAAGGACGCTGTCGTAGCCAAGGTCGCCGAAGTCAAGGAAACTGCCGCTGCCAACGCTGCTGAGGTCAAGGAAGCTGTTGCTGCCAAGGTTGAAGAGGTGAAGCCCAAAGTAGAGGCCAAGGCCGCTGAGGTGAAGGAAGCTGTTGCCGAGAAGGCTGCTGAGGTCAAAGAGGCTGCCGCTGCCAAGGCCGCTGAGGTCAAGGAAGCTGCCGCTGCCAAGACTGCTGAGGTCAAGGAAGCTGTTGCTGCCAAGGTGGCCGACATCAAAGAAGACCTCAAGAAAGATTAACGCGTAAATAAAGTAGTCAGATCATGAATATGAAGACTTTTAAGCTTGGCGGTGTACATCCCGCAGCTAATAAACTTTCGGATAAGGCGCCCGTTGTGGTGGCTGCCATCCCTGCCGAGGTAGCCATCCCGATGGCCCAGAACCTTGGCGCTCCCTCCAAGGCCGTTGTTCAGAAGGGCGACAAGGTCAAGGTCGGAACCGTTATCGGTGAACCCGGCGGATTCCTCAGCTCCTACGTTCACTCCTCTGTTTCCGGCACAGTCACCAAGGTGGATGTTGTGCCCGACGCTACCGGCAAGAAAGTGCCTGCAGTGTTCATCAAGGTGGAGGGCGACGAGTGGGAAGAGAGCATCGACCGCACTCCCGAACTCAAGAAGGACATCGCCCTCGACAAACAGCAGATCATCGACAAGGTCAAGGAAATGGGTATCGTCGGTATGGGCGGTGCCACGTTCCCCACACAGGTGAAGCTCACGCCTCCTCCCGCATTCAAGCCCGAGGTTGTTATCATCAACGCCGTCGAGTGTGAACCCTATCTCACCTCCGACCACAGCCTCATGCTCGCCCATGCCGAGGAAATCCTCGTCGGTGTCGAGATTCTCAAGAAGGCTATGGGTGTCCAGAAGGCCATCATCGGTATCGAGGCCAACAAACCCGATGCCATCGCCCTGATGGAAGAGAAGGCCAAGGCATATCCCGGCACAACGGTCCAGCCTCTCAAACTTAAATATCCCCAGGGTGGTGAGAAACAGCTCATCAATGCCTGCATCGGCAAGGAAGTCCCCTCCGGCGGTCTCCCTATCGCCACGGGTGCCCTTGTGCAGAATGTAGGTACCGCTTTCGCCGTTTACGAAGCTGTGCAGAAGAACAAACCCCTCTTCGAACGCATCGTGACCGTCACCGGCAAGAGTCTCGCCAAGCCCTCCAATTTCCTGGCCCGTGTAGGTACGCCTCTCGCCGACCTCATCGAGGCTGCGGGCGGTCTCCCCAAAGACACCGGCAAGGTTATCTCCGGCGGTCCCATGATGGGTAAGGCCATGCCTGCAGTCGAGAGCTATATGGTCAAGGGCTGCTCCGGCATCCTCATCATGCCCAACGAGGAGGCACGCCGCAAGGAGGCATCTCCCTGTATCCGTTGCGCCAAGTGTGTCAATGCCTGCCCGATGGGTCTCAGCCCCTACATCCTGGCCAAGTATTCCCAGAAGAATATCCTCGACAAGGCAGAGGAGGAGCGCGTTTACGACTGCATTGAGTGCGGCTCATGCTCTTTCTCCTGTCCCGCCAACCGTCCTCTCCTCGACTGGATTCGTCAGGGCAAGGGCAAGGTGATGGGCATTCTCCGTGCCCGTGCTGCCGAGGCCAAGGCGAAAGCCGACGCTGCCAAGGCGGCCGCCGAGGCAAAGCAAGAACCCGCCAAGGCTTGAGGCGACATTGTCCAACTGTAAAAATTAGATTAAAGATTCTTTCATTATGAATAAATTATCTGTATCATTGTCGCCCCACGTCCACACCGCCACAACCGTCCAGAGTTGTATGCGCGATGTGCTCATCGCCCTGGCTCCGGCACTCATCGTCTCCTTCTGTTTCTTCGGACTCGGTGCTGTGCTTGTGACCCTCACGTCAGTGGCTTCGTGCGTCATTTTCGAGTTCGTTATCCAGAAGTATATCCTCAAGGTGACGCCTTCGGTCTCTGACCTCAGCGCCATCGTCACGGGTGTTCTCCTGGCTTTCAACCTTCCCTCCAATATCCCGCTCTGGATTGTCATCATCGGAGCCCTTGTTGCCATCGGCATCGGCAAGATGGCCTTCGGCGGCATAGGCTGCAACATCTTCAACCCCGCCCTTGTGGGTCGTGTGTTCCTGCTCATTGCCTACCCCGTCCAGATGACCACCTGGCCCGTTTCCGGTTCCATGGGTTATACCGATGTCGAGACGGCCGCAACGCCTCTCGCCCTCTTCACCCAGTGGTTCGGAGCCGAGACACCTGAGGCTGCCGATGCCATCATGGCCCAGATGCCGTCAGCCCTCGACATGCTGCTCGGTACCACCGGCGGTGCTATGGGCGAGGTTTCAGCCTTGGCCCTGCTCCTCGGTTTCTGCTATCTGCTTGTCCGCAAGGTCATCACCTGGCACGCTCCCGTAGCCATCTTCGCTGCTGCCTACATCATGGCTCTCATCTGCGGCTATGGTGCCTACGGTTCGCTCCAGATGCTCCTCACCGGCGGTATGATGCTCGGCGCCATCTACATGGCCACCGACTACACCACGTCGCCCATGAACAACAAGGGCCTACTCATCTACGGATGCTTCATCGGTATTCTCACCATCCTCATCCGTCGCTTCGGAGCCTATCCCGAGGGTATGTCGTTCGCCATTCTCATCATGAATGGATTCACACCCATCATCAACACTTACGTTAAACCCACCCGTTTTGGCGTTGTCAAGGCGGCTAAGAAATAATAGGAGGACAGATTTATGGCAAAATTGGAAAACAATCTGAAGAATTTCTTCCTGTCGATGTTCCTCATCACGGCTATCGTGGGCGCCGTTCTCGGCGGTGTCTATGTCCTCACCGAGGAACCCATCGCCCAGGCTGCAGCTGCCAAACAGGAAGCGGCCATCAAGGCTGTTGCTCCCAAGTTCGACAGCGTAGGTGAAGCTGTGGTCAAGACCACCGAAAACGGCGAGCCCGCCAAGATTTTCCCCGTCATGCTGGCAGGGGAGGAGGTAGGCAAGGCCGTACAGGTCACCACCAAGAAAGGTTTCGGCGGCAAGGTCGAGGTGATGTTCGGTTTCGACATGAACAACACCATCACCGGCTACAACGTGCTCATGCTCAACGAAACGCCCGGTCTCGGCTCCAAGATGCCCGACTGGTTCCAGCTCGGCGGCAAGAGCCCCGTCATCGGCAAGAACCCCGGAGTTGACAACCTTACCGTCACCAAGGACGGCGGTTCGGTCGATGCCATCACGGCTGCCACCATTTCGTCACGCGCCTTCTGCGATGCTATCGCCCAGGCCTATGGTCTCATCAAATAAATGTAGGAGATAAACATTATGACAAAACTCGAAATCCTAATCAACGGTCTTGTTAAGGAGAACCCTACATTTGTGTTGCTCCTTGGTATGTGCCCCACGCTGGGTACCACCTCTTCGGCCATCAACGGCATGTCGATGGGTCTCGCTACCATGGCGGTGCTCATTTGCTCCAATTTCGTGATTTCCGCCCTGCGTAACCTCATTCCCGACAAGGTGCATATTCCCTGCTACATCGTCGTGATTGCGGCCTTCGTGACCGTTGTCCAGCTCGTACTCCAGGCCTATGCGCCCGCCATCTACGAGACCCTCGGTCTCTTCATTCCCCTCATCGTGGTCAACTGTATCGTGCTCGGTCGTGCTGAGTCGTTTGCAGCCAAGAACACACCCGGTGACTCCGCCATGGACGGCATCGGCATCGGTCTCGGCTTCACCATCGCTCTCACCCTCATCGGCGCTGTACGCGAGATTCTCGGCACGGGTATGATTTTCGGTGTGAAACTCTATCCCGAGGAATTCGGTGCCCTCACCTTCGTCCTCGCGCCCGGTGCTTTCATCACCCTCGGTTTCCTCGTGGCTGTATTCAACAAGGTTCTTAAAAAGTAAAAAGTCTCAACTATGGAATATGTAATGATGATTATCGCCGCGATATTTGTCAATAATATCGTTCTGGCTCAGTTCCTCGGTATCTGCCCCTTCCTCGGAGTCTCCAAAAAGACCGAGACCGCCGCAGGCATGGGTATGGCCGTAGCGTTCGTGATGTTGCTGGCCACAGTTGTGACCTGGTTGCTCTATCAGTACGTCCTCGTGCCCGCCGAACTCACGTTCCTGCAGACCATCGTCTATATCCTTGTCATCGCCATCCTTGTCCAGATGGTCGAGATCATCCTCAAGAAGGTGTCGCCCTCCCTCTACGGTGCCCTCGGCGTCTTCCTGCCCCTGATCACCACCAACTGTACCATCCTCGGCGTTGCCATCGATGTGATCAACAAGGAGTATGACCTGCTTCAGGCATCGGTCTATGCTGTCAGCACGGCCCTCGGCTTCGCCCTCGCCATCGTCCTCTTCGCCTCTATCCGCGAACAGCTCGAAATCTCCGAGGTCCCCGAAGGCATGAAGGGAACCCCCATTGCCCTCATCACCGCAGGTTTGCTCGCCATGGCCTTCATGGGCTTCTCCGGCATCGCATAACCCGCCCTCATAACCAAATCGCCCCGCATCCCTGATGCGGGGCTTTTTTGGGACCCGACGGTCCGATGGGCTTGTGGATTCCTCTTCCCTCCTCCTTCATCCATCTTTTCGCTGCAAATATAAACAAATTCCGTAAAATAGGATTCTTTTTCGAAGAAAAATAGAAAATTTCGGCT
>CAJOOX010000138.1 GCA_905236195.1 uncultured Bacteroidales bacterium | reverse complement strand
GAATTCCGAGACATAAAAATTCAGGGCATCAACATACATCGCGGCACGGTCGGCCGGATCGAAGTTCGCCCCTTTCATTCCCTGCGGGTCGACGGTGGCGGTCAGTAGCAAAGGTATATTCTTCATATATCAGGTTATGACGGAGATTTGAAGAGTTTCAGGTGTTCTTCGGAGCAAACCCGGCCAGAAAGGCATTCATCGCTGCGGGTGTGGGATATTTCTTCCGAAGTTCAGAGATGTTGCGGTCCACCATCCAGCGGTACTTCAGCCCTTGACGGGTGTGCCAATACCATCCCGGATAGCCGTCCAGGAAGCCTCCCATGAGGAGATAGCGGCTGATGAAATAGATGACGGGGCGCACATAGAGAGGGAAATGGGCATAGATCTTTTTGATCCAGCGTTTCCTCTCGGCATCGGTTCCCCGGAGTTTGGCCTCCACTTCCTTGTCATCATCAAGTTCTTTGGCGGTCAGCAGCATGTTGACAGCTTCGCGTTTGGCGTAGCCCACATGTTTCTCCCACCACCAGTCCAGGGGTTTCAGATTCCAGTCGGTCTGGTCTCCGTTCCACTCCACGGTTTTGCCGGACAGGATGATGAGGTGTTCGTCCATGATTTTGTTCTCACTCCGTCCGAAACCCTTCCTGAAGATTTTGAGGTGCTGTGCCGGATACCATCCGCCGTGTAGCAGAGGCCGGTTCATGAAGACGATTTTCTTGTTCACATAGATACCGTTCACCTCCTTGGGGAGTTTGGGCAGTTCCTCGTCGGCAATCTTCGCCAGTTTCTCCTCAATGATTTCGTCGGCATCCACGCGCCAGATCCACTCCGCCTCGACGGGCTGGGTATCTATTGCCCAGTTGAACTGTTCCGCCTGGTTCGTGAACTTGTGCTGCACGACCTTCGCTCCCATCTCCTCTGCAATGCGGCAGGTCCCGTCAGTGCTGAATGAATCCACGACCCACACCTCACAGCACACTTTTTTCACCGACTCGATACACCTTTGGATATGTATCTCCTCGTTATACGTCAATATGATTGCTGCAATGTTCTGCATGATTTATTCATTTACAACGTTAATAATTATCCGGAAATCAGGGCTAAATAGGCTCACCTGCCCCCTGTTGAATAAATAAACGAAAACGTTCGGAACGAACAGGTATTTTGATTTTTTTGTTAATGGGATAGAAGCCATTTCCAAACGGGGATAACCTCTATGTTGCCATGCTTGTCGCTGATAGTTTCTTCTTCGTCGTATGTCAGGATCAGTCTTCTTCTGCAAGGCAGGCGATTCGAAATCTTTTGCAGGGCTTCCGTTTCCCGCTTTCTGGTTTCTTCATCACGCAGAGAATAACTCACCTGGATAGCCAGCTCGTCTTCCGGAATATAGAAATCCACTTCATAACCGTCATTATAGAAAAACACGCGCCCATTGTCGATGTCTTGGCCATATATACGCATCAGCTCGATGGCCACAAGATTCTCCAAAAGCATAGCGTCCTTATCGATAAGGAACAAGCCTAAAATACCGTTATCTATGAAATAGTATTTACAGTTACTTTCCTTATCAGCAAGCGTTGACGCATAATTTCTCAGCCGCAAGAGCAGCCATGCTTCCTCACAATATTCCACGTATTTGATGGTGGTGGCAAGACTGAGTTTTCCGCCAACGCTCGACAGAAGGTTATTGATGCGGTTGTAGGAAATCGGCCGGCCAACGCTCTCCGCCATCTTGCGCACAAGTACACGGATGCCTCCCACATTGGTTATCTTGCTACGGGTAATGATGTCACCCATGTAAATCTTCTGATAGACACTGCTCAAATAGTTTCGCTTAGCAGGCAAGAGAGCTGCTGCAGGCAAACCTCCATATCGCAGATATTCATCAAAAGTGTGAACAATCCTCGCACGTCCTTCAGTAGCCAGCTGATCAATTTCGCTGGCCGGGACCTGATGTACAGTTAGAAACTCCTTGAAACTGTACGGATAAACCTCAGCTATCAGGAAACGTCCGCCAAGGGTGGTATTGATCTCGCCTGAGAGCATCTTCGCATTACTGCCCGTGATAAAGATGGTGTATTTGGCATCAGCCATCCGTCGGGCAAACTTATGCCAGTAGTCGATGTTCTGTATTTCATCGAGAAACAACATGGGGCGCTTGCCGTACATCTCCTGATGACACTCCAAGAGCCTGTTGAAATCCTCTGTACCGAAGTTTTCCAAACGTTCGTCCTCAAAGTTCAGATAGAGCATTTCATCCCACTTATGACCTGCTGCCAGCATTTGCTGGATGTAATGGTAGAGCATATACGACTTGCCCGACCTGCGCACTCCGACGAGTACGCGGCACGGGAAATCGTCCAGGACCAATTCACGAGGCTCCACAACATATCGTTCCACCTCTTGCTGATTATCCCGAAGGATTTGTTTCAATATCTGCTTATCCATAATCTGCTTATTAAAATCGGGAGCAAAGATACAGATTATTTAATGAATTTGCAAATTTTCGATCATTTTTATTTAATCCATTAAACAAAATGCGGATTTTTTACTGGTTTTTACGCCTTCTTTACCAATTGTAATAGTGTTTTATCTTAAAAATCGCGTTTTTCGAACGAATGCGGCAAATAATTTTCTTTCCAATTTTTTATCGTCAGTAAGTCCCCCTTCAGGGGGATTTAGAGGGTCCTACTGGCCTTAGACCATCCCAATCTCATCTTTGGGGG
>CAJOOX010000137.1 GCA_905236195.1 uncultured Bacteroidales bacterium | reverse complement strand
TGGCATGCAGGGCCGTTGTGCCGAAGTCGGTGATGAACTTGATCTGGCGGCGTGAGTTGCCGGCAGCGGCAGGCACGGTGAGCATACCTACCTTCTCGGCTCCATACTGCATGCCGAGACCGCCCGTGAACATACCGTAGCCTGAGGAATTCTGGAACACATCGGTGGGACGCAGTCCTACCATCCACATACAGCGCGCCATACAGTTGGCCCACATGTCGAGATCCTTCTGGGTGTGGAGAATGACGGTGGGATTACCTGTGGTACCACTGGAGGAATGGAGACGAACACACTTTTCGAGCGGTACGGCTGCCATTCCGAAAGGATAGGTATTGCGGAGATCCTGCTTCGTGGTGAAGGGGATGCGGCGCAGGTCATCGAGACTCTTAATATCCTCAGGCTTGAGATGAGCCTCGGCGAAACGCTGGCGGTAGAAAGCAGAGTTCATACAGTGCTCCACCGTCTTCTTCAATTTCTGGAGCTGCAGGGCCTCGATCTCGGGACGAGAGAGGAGCTCCATGTCGGGATTAAAATACTCTGGGTAGTTGGCCATTATTTCAAAACACGTTTGTCGATTACAAATTTACTCTTCCCCTGGGAACGTTCGATAGTGTTGGGGGCCTTGATCTTGACCTTGGCCGAGATGGAGAGTACGCTCTTGAGTTTGTTGGCGAGCTTCTTCTCGAGGGCATCGATAGCGCCGAGGGTTTCCATCTTCTCAGTGAAGATTTCCTGGCGTACCTCGACCTGCACCTCGAGCGTATCGAGGTTGTTGACGCGGTCCACAACGAGGAGATAGCGGGGTGCAAATTCGGGTTCGCTGAGCACAACGCTCTCGACCTGGGAGGGGAATACATTGATACCGCGGATGATGAGCATATCGTCGCTGCGGCCCATGATGGGTGTCATCCTCACGTTGGTACGTCCGCAGGCACACTCTCCCTCCATGAGAGAACAGAGGTCACGTGTGCGGTAACGCAGCACGGGCATGCCCTCCTTGGTGAGGGTGGTGAAGACTAGCTCTCCCTGTTTTCCGTTGGGGAGACGTTCGAGGGTGGCAGGGTCGATAATCTCGGGATAGAAATGGTCTTCGTTGACATGGGAACCATGCTGGCACTCGCATTCGTAGCTCACACAGGGTCCCATGATTTCCGACAGGCCATAGAGGTTGAAGCCCTTCAGACCCAGACGTTCCTGGATTTCCTTGCGCATGTTCTCGGTCCAGGGCTCGGCACCGAAGGCTCCGACGCGCAGGTGAATCTGGTCTTTGGTGATGCCCATCTTGTCCATGGTCTCGGCCAGATAGAGGGCATAGGAGGGCGTGCAGGCAATGCCTGTGATACCCAGATCGCGTATGAGGCGGACATGTTTCTCGGTGTTACCGGTTCCTGTGGGCACTACTGCCGCGCCCAGGTTCTCGATGCCGTAGTGGGCTCCCAAACCGCCTGTGAAGAGACCGTAGCCGTAGGCCACCGAGACGATGTCGTCGCTTGTGACGCCATAGGCCGTCATGCATCGGGCCATGCATTCGCTCCAGATGTCGATGTCCTTGCGGGTATAGCCGACGATGGTGGGATTGCCCGTCGTACCCGTCGAGGCATGCACTCGGATGATTTCGCTCATGGGCGCAGCCTGCAGACCGAAGGGGTAGTTGTCACGCAGATCCTGCTTGGTGGTGAAGGGCAGTTTGGTGATATCCTCGATGGTCTGGATATCGCTGGGCAGCAGGCCCAGCTCCTGCATCTTTTTCCGATAGAAAGGAGTGTGATGATAGACATAATCGACCACCTTGTGGAGACGTTTGCCCTGCAGGGCGCTCATCTCGTCGCGGCTCATACACTCTTTGTTCTGATTCCAATACATAATGATGAATGTTAAAGATTATTCCGAAAGTTCTATACCTGCGTTGAAAGCCCGGATGTTGCTCTCCACAACGCTATCGCCCTTGGAGGCGAAGATGTGACGGATAGCCTCACGCAGGGTGTCGGGCGATACGATTTCGAGGAACTTGGCAGCCATGCCGAGCAACACCATGTTCGAACTCCTGGCGGCACCGAGGTCGGCGGCCACCTGGTCGATATCGGACTGCACTACCTTGGGAAGGGCTTTGAGTTCAGCCTGCAGAGCGGCTTCCTCGGGATAATTGGGGATATTGATGAACGGTTTGGAGCTGGTGATCACGGCGCCGTCAGCTGCCAGGAACGGCAGATAGCGGAGGGCTTCCATGGGCTCCATCGAGATGATGAGGTCAGCCTGACCGCGGGCAATGAGGTCGGAGGCGATGGGCTCGGTCGAGAGACGGAGGTCGCTCTGAACGTCGCCTCCGCGCTGGCTCATACCGTGAACCTCGGCCTGCTTGAGGTGAAGTCCCGCGATGGTTGCGGCTTCACCGATCACAGTTGCAATGGAGAGGATACCCTGTCCTCCCACACCGGAAAGTATGATGTCTTTTTTCATTTTTTAGCAGCTTCTTTAAGGGCGCGTTCCTTGCGCATTCTACGATTGAGGGTCTGGATACATTCACGACGGGGAATAATTACCGACACACCGTCATAATTGATCTCGTCGCGGATGATCCGGGTGATCTCGTCCATGTTCTTGGGAAGCGGCACCACCACGTGGAGATGTTCCTCCTCCACACCGAGACCTCGGCAGATGGCCTCGAACTTGTTCGTGCCGGCCGAATCCTGTCCGCCGGTCATAGCCGTTGTGAGGTTATCCGAAATCACCACCGTGATGTTGGAGTGGTCGTTGATGGCATCCAGCAGACCCGTCATACCGGAATGGGTGAAGGTGGAGTCGCCGATGATGGCGATGCAGGGGAATGCTCCGGCATCGGCAGCACCCTTGGCCATCGTGATGGATGCTCCCATATCGACACAGCTGGCCAGAGCCTGGAAGGGAGGCAGCGCGCCCAGGGTATAGCATCCAATATCGCCGAAGATGCGCGCATTGGGATATTCGGCTGCGACTTTGTTGAGAGCATTATAAACATCGCGGTGACCGCAGCCGGGACAGAGTGCCGGTGGACGGCCTACTACGTTCTTGGATGCATCGAAGCAGGCTCCGGTCTCCTCCCCCAGCGAACGGGCTACACTATCAGGATTGAGCTCACCCGTGCGCGGCAGGTCGCCGCTGAGGCGTCCCTTCACGACGTAGCCGGTACCGAGCATGGCCTTGATATCCTGCTCCACTACGGGCTGTCCGTCCTCGACCACAAGGAGGCTGTCGCTGTTGGCGGCGAGTTGGCGTATTTGGCTTTCGGGCAAGGGGTACTGCGAAACCTTGAGCACACCGCTTACGTTCTTGGGCTGAGCCTCGGTCACATAGTTGTAGCCGATGCCGCAGGCTATGACGCCCATCTTGCCCTTGTTGGCGGGATAGAGCGTAAGGCTGTTGTAGGTTGAATCCTCAGCAGCCTTGAGCATACCGGGCTGTTTGTCAATCAGGACGGCGTAGTTCTTCTTGGCAATGCCGGGCAGGAGCACCCACTGACGGCCCGTCGAAAGGGGCAGCTGCTGCTGGGCATTGGGTTCGCCGATGGTCACCGATGCGCGGGAATGGGCCAGACGGGTAACCAGACGCATTACGACAGGTTCCTTGATGGCTTCCGAATATTCGAAGGCCACCTTCATCATGTCGTAGGCTTCCTGCTGGTTGGAGGGCTCGAATACGGGCACCATGGCGAACTTGCCGTAGAATCGGGAGTCCTGTTCGTTCTGGGAAGAGTGCATCGAGGGGTCGTCGGCGGCCAACACCACGATACCGCCGTTGGTTCCGGTGATGGCTGAGTTGACAAAAGCGTCGGCACACACATTCATGCCCACATGCTTCATACATACGAGAGCGCGTTTGCCGGCATACGACATACCGAGTGCAGCTTCCATGGCCGTCTTCTCGTTCGTACACCAGCGGCTGTGGATGCCGCGTTCCCGGGTGAGGGGATTTCCCTGGATAAATTCAGTAATCTCCGTCGATGGCGTGCCGGGATAGGCATAGACTCCGCCAAGTCCTGCGTGCAATGCGCCGAGGGCAATGGCTTCGTCACCGAGGAGCAGTTTCTGTTGTGACATTTTTATATTATGATTTATATTTTGTTTGTACAAATAATGCGGATTTACACATTTTGGGTGCAAATTTACTCAAAAAAAATCAAATAACAAAATTTTTGCCAGACAAATTGCTCTCTTTGGATAAAAATGACGGATTAATGCAAAAAACAGCCCCGAAAGAGGGCCGTTCCCGCACAAATACTTATAAAAATACAAGGATGGACCATTAGATGTGAGTTTGGCGCAGTCGCATAAGTCCGTGGCTTATTGTAATACAAAAACCGATTCCCTTACGCCGTTTTTGCAACTTTTGCATACAGAATTTCATCTTTGAGCGAAAAGAGGCTAAGCCTGAGGTAGTCAAGAGTTAGGAAAGTGCTGAATGGCCCATCGCTCATCGATAGACCCGCGGAAAAGTTTTGGTGCGTTCTTCCGATTCGGATAGGCCCGCTGATTTTATGCCTTGTCGGTCAGTTCCATCCCGACCACCCCGACAAGGATGAGGAGGGCGAAACACATGCGGAGCAAAGACGCAGAGTCGCCGAAAAACGCCAAACCTATGAGGAACGTTCCGATGGCGCCGATGCCAGTCCACACGATATAGGCCGTGCTGATGGGAATGGTACGTTGTGCCAGGTACAGGAAGATACCACTGAGAACCATTGACAGCGCAGAAAGAGCAATAAAAGTCCAAAAGCGGTCAGCATGCAGACTTGCAAGCTTGAAGCCCAGGGGCCAGCCGACTTCAAAAACGGCTGCGATAATCAGATAAAACCAAGCCATAAGATGATAATGTAACGAAAAAAGGGTCTGAAAGCGTGATGCTCTCAGACCCTCTGTAGATTGATATTGAAGGAATAACTTGTGGACGCTGAGGGATTCGAACCCCCGACCCTCTGCTTGTAAGGCAGACGCTCTGAACCAGCTGAGCTAAGCGTCCATGAAATTGGCGATTTGCTTTAGGTCGCCGTAGGCAACCGTTATAAAGCTAAGCGTCCACGAAATTGGTGATTTGCTTTAGGTCGCCGTAGGCAAAAGCGTCTTAAATGACGCTTTATTGAGGTTCCCAGCGGATTCGAACCGCTGTTGACGGTTTTGCAGACCGTTGACTAAACCACTCATCCAGGGAACCGATTAAAATGTGGTACCTCTTGGAGTTGAACCAAGGACACATGGATTTTCAGTCCATTGCTCTACCACCTGAGCTAAGGTACCGGAAGCTTAGGTGATCCGCATGGGGCTCGAAACCATGACCCCAACATTAAAAG
>CAJOOX010000136.1 GCA_905236195.1 uncultured Bacteroidales bacterium | reverse complement strand
TGAAAAGAGGACTTCCTTAATCGGGAAGTCCTCTTTATTTCGATAACTAATCTCATGTTCTATGGTGGTCCGATAGAAGGAATCCAAATCTTGTGATGTCTTTAATCTTAAAGTATCTATTACATATTATATTCGGCTGCACCTAAGGAAATCGATACAAACTTCTTGAATCGACAGCGCAAAGATAGAGTATTTATTTTAAATTACCAAAATTTGCGTTAAGAATTTTGAATGCGCAACCTATTGTCATTTCAAAAGTTTAACGTTTTAACAATTCGCACTGTTAAAATTAACAGCATTTTTTGCAAACTCCGGATTAAAAAATCTGTTTCATTCCCTATCACTCTTGTTTCATTCCAATCTGAAAAATAATCCCCAGGCATCATTTTTTTCCATCTTTTCTTGGTCATTTCGAAAAAAAAGCCTATCTTTGCGGCGCAATTTTGAAAATTAACGCGTAATTAAAAAAAGAGGGCCGATGATAGAATTCTGGAAATGCACCAATGGGTTCAAGCAGATTTCCGAATGGGAGGAAGACTGCTGGATACGCGTGACGAACCCCACGGCAGAAGAGTTGGAGTCGCTCGAAACACAGTTCGACACTCCCTCCGATTTTATTCAGGACGCAGAAGACGTTGAAGAACGCCCCCGTATCGAAAGCGAGAGCGGTTGGCTCATGTCCCTGCTGCGTGTACCTAACAAAGAAATCGACAGCGATGGTGATGTCAGTTACAACACCATCCCACTTGCCATATTGGTACATAATACCGTCTTCATCACCGTCTGTTACTACAAGGCCGAGATGCTCGAGGATTTCATCCGCTGGACCAACCGCAAACACATCGGCGACCGTCAGCGCTACGACCTCATGCTCTCCCTCTTCCTCTCCTCGTCCGTCTGGTATCTCAAATACCTCAAACAGATGAACGTCATGATGAAGGCTGCCGAGGAACAGCTCGAGGAAAAGATGGACAACGAGAAACTCCAGCAGATGATGGGCGTGGAACGATACCTGATTTTCTTCATCACCTCCCTGCGAGGCAACGAGGTCGTTATGGCTCGTCTCAAGAAGCACCTCCGCCACCTCCCCTACGACGAGGATCTGCTCGACGACGTGGAGGTCGAGCTCCAGCAGGCCTATTCCACCGCCAACATCTACAGCGACATTCTCGAACGCCAGCGCGAGTCCTATTCCTCCATCATCTCCAACAACCTGAGCGACATTATGAAACAGCTCACCACCATCACCATCATCCTGATGATAATGACGGGCATCGCCAGTTTCTTCGGAATGAACGTTCCCAACGGGCTCGAGACCTGGACCTGGGCCTTCCCCTGCATCTTCCTTGCCTCCGGCCTCGTCGCGCTTGTCTCCTATATCATATTCAAAAAGAGGAACCTGTTCTGAGGCTCCTCTTTTTCTTAGTGTCTTTGTCTGAAATCTACAGTCTGAAGACGTGGCACATTCCCCCGGTGAAATGCCTGGTCTATAGTCTATCGTTCCCTGTCTAAGGTCTCATAGTGCCGGCACCATTGCGCGATGGGGCAGGCATTGCATTTGGGATTTCGGGCCGTGCAGACATATCGGCCGTGGAGGATGAGCCAGTGGTGGGCGACGGGAATATCCCCGGGCGGGATGTTCCGGGTCAGGATGCGCTCGGTTTCGAGCGGAGTCTTGCTGTCGCGGGTCAGGCCGATGCGGTTGCTGACACGAAACACATGGGTATCGACGGCCATTGTGGGTTTGTTCCAGATTACGGACGAAATCACATTGGCCGTTTTGCGTCCCACACCGGGCAGGGAGAGAAGCGCATCATAATCCTCGGGCACTTCTCCCCCGTATTCATTCACAAGCCGCTGTGCCATAGCCAGCAGATGCCGCGCTTTGGCATTGGGATAGGAAACGGAACGGATATAGGCCAGAATCTCGTCCTCGGTAGTAGCGGCCATCCGGTCTGCCGTGGGGAAAGCGCGCAGCAGGTCGGGTGTCACCAGGTTGACACGTTTGTCTGTGCATTGGGCCGACAGAATCACAGCTACCAACAGCGAGAACGGGTCGCGGTACATGAGCTCCGTCCGGGCATTGGGGTTATGCTCGCGGAAATATTGCAGAATGGCTTCGTAGCGTTGTTTCTGAGTCAATTGATTTTATATTTTATATATTTTATATTTTATATTGGAATTACCGATTACTGTTGGAGCCTTCCGTTGATGATAAGGAGACGGGCGCCGTTGCGGTAGTACCAGACCTCGGTGGGGCCTGCGGTTGTTACGGTACGCTCATAGCGATAGGGTTTGCCCCACGAGAGACGCACTTCCTCGGCGGTCATATCGGGCTCCAGCTGCCGTGAACAAATCATCTCCCAACGACGGTCGGAGATGTTCGGATAGTCGGGCCGGGGGTCTATGGTGGAGAAGAAACGGTCGATGGACGGAGCCGTGACAGAACCCGGCAAAGCCGAAAGGAAATAAAAGTGGAGACTGTCACGCGAAAACCACACACGCAGGGGTGCCTCGTCGGTGCCGAAGGTGACGGAATCGACGTGCACCTTGCAGAATTTACGCGACGGCGCTTCCTGCGAGAGCGAGTCGGCGGGCACGATGCGTTCGTCGTCCACCCGGATAAACAGTTCCCGTCTGCGGAAGATAGAATCGGTCTGGGAAACCAGAGAGAGGGGCAGCAGACCTGGAATCTGGGGATGCCAGACGGTGTCGGTCAAAGCAGTCTCGTCGCGTCCCGTCTCATAGCGGTAACGTTCGCCCGACGGCGAAAGGAACTGGAGCCACACCTGCGGCTGTCCGAGCCAGTTCTCCTCCATCACGATGGCATTGAAACGCCAGAACGAGCCCTTCCAGTCCCTGCGGGCTGTATCGGAAAGCGCCGTCTCGGGGCGCAGCACCACATCGAGGTCGGAGACCGTCGAGACAAAGGGTTTGCCCTGCTGCCAGCGGGTGGGCACAGGTTCCGTGACAGCGGCACAGAGCTGTTCGACAGTAGGAGGCATCACCTCGCGTCTGGCCATCACTTCCGACGGAAGGAGGAACGCAAAGAGCAAGAACAATAGCAACACCGCCTTGCGGCATCGGAGCAGCATGGGACCGAGATCCCGCACGGTGGCTCCGAAGATATATTCCTCGCCGCCGTCGTGCACCCGGAGTTTCTTCTTGAGCTGTTCGGCCGTGAGCGGGAAATTGCGTACGGCGACATTGGCGCGGACGGCTTCCCTGCTGATATCCCTGGCCACACGGGCCGTGAAGGGCAGGGCCTCCACGATGCGGAAGATGCGTCCGAAGAAATCGCCGTGGAGGGTGTCGGATGTGTAGAGATGGGTATTGCTGTCGAGTTTGGAGAGCCCGTAGCGGAGACACGGCGACTTGAAGGCGCCTGCCTTGAGCAGCGTCACATCGGGCACATAGAGATACTGCCCGGGAGGGGAACCGGGAACCTCCAATCCGGATTCCTGTTGCGGGCTGAAGACAAATTCTACGATTCCCCCGTCTCTGTAATCCTGACAGACAACTGTCTCGGGACCGGAGTTACCCGGTTGGGGGAAGACCTGAACGAGCACCTCCTTGCACTCGTTGCGGACGGCGGAAATCGCGATGACATGTCTCAGGGGAATGAGTTCGGAGATGCGGTGAAGGTCAAACATGGGCGACACCTTGATGAGGAGTATCTTACAGTGTTTCATAATCTGCGGCAGGAGTTCCACCACATCGGGCTCGCAGTCGGCGAGATCATAGACACGGGAGCCGTCGGAAGCCCGGCGGGCGGGATCGATATAGACGGTATCGGCCTCCCAGCTGTCATCGGCCAGGAAGTCGCGGCAGTCGCGGTTGACGAAATAAAATTCGGGACAGAACTCCCCGTTGGGCAATACCGAAGTGTGGGTTTCGCCCTTGTCGAGCAGGGTCTCTATGTTGTAGCGGGTGTTGCGGAACAGTTCGGTATTGCGTTCCACATAGACGGCTTTCTTCAAGCCCTGCGACATGTACCACAGATCGATGCCCATGCCGCCCGTGAGGTCGCAGACGGAGTCGCCGGCCAGGAATCTCCTTTTCATCCGGGCCGTCAGTTCCGAACTGCACTGCTCGGCGGGCACGCGCCCCGTCATGACGAGTTCCGGACAGGCATACCATTCGGGCACCTTGTCGCGAATCTGACGGCGTGCTGCAATCTGATCAACGCACCACGGCACACCGATGTCCGGGTATCTGTTGGCGGAGAGCAGCAGACGCTCCAGGTCGTCGCCAAGATGTTCCTGAATAAACTTTATTTCTTCAGCATTCATGGCGCAAAGGTAATGAATTTTGTTCAAACCAACTGACAAAACAGCGACAAAATTCACAAAAAATAATAAAAGTGGAATTGAAAACGAGGAATGTGCGAATTTTTTAGCACAAAATAAAATAATTTTCTTATCTTTGCCCTCTCAATATAACGTAAGCAAATGACACTGAACGAAGAAATATCCAAACGCAGAACTTTTGCCATCATCAGTCACCCCGATGCCGGCAAGACGACGCTGACCGAGAAGCTGCTGCTCTTCGGCGGCGCCATCCATGTGGCCGGTGCCGTCAAGTCGAACAAGATACGCAAGACGGCAACCTCCGACTGGATGGAGATAGAAAAACAGCGCGGTATCTCGGTGGCCACCTCGGTGATGGCATTCGACTACCAGCTCAAGGACAAAGACTATAAAATCAATATCCTCGACACACCCGGCCACCAGGACTTTGCAGAGGATACCTACCGCACCCTCACGGCGGTTGACAGCGTTATCATCGTGATAGACTGCGCCAAGGGCGTCGAGACCCAGACCCGCAAGCTGATGGAGGTGTGCCGCATGCGTAACACCCCGGTCATCGTGTTCATCAACAAGATGGACCGCGAGGGCAAAGACCCGTTCGACCTGGTGGATGAGGTGGAGAAGGAACTCAAGATTACGTGCCGGCCCCTCTCCTGGCCCATCAATATCGGAGCGAAGTTCAAGGGTGTATATAATCTCTATGAGAACAGCCTGAACCTCTACAATCCCTCCAAGCAGACCATCTCGGAGCGTGTGGCCATCGACCTGAACGACCCCGAACTGGACAACCGTGTGGGCGAGACCGATGCGGCCAAACTGCGCGAGGACGTGGATCTGCTGCAGGGGGTCTATCCCGACTTCGATGTGGAGCCTTATCTGGCCGGACAGCTGGCACCGGTCTTCTTCGGGTCGGCCCTGAACAATTTCGGTGTGAAGGAGCTGCTGGACTGTTTCTGTGAGATAGCACCCTGTCCGCGTCCCACCCAGGCTCTCGAACGTCAGGTGAATCCCGGCGAAGAGGCCTTCACCGGTTTTATCTTTAAGATTCATGCCAACATGGACCCCAACCACCGGTCGTGTATCGCATTCGTGAAAGTGTGCTCGGGCAAATTCGAACGCAACGTCTATTACAAGCATGTGCGTCTGGACCAGAAGATGAGGTTCTCAGCCCCCACGGCGTTCATGGCGCAGAAGAAAGAGGTGGTGGACGATGCCTTCCCCGGCGATATCGTAGGTCTGCCGGACTCAGGCGGAACGTTCAAGATCGGTGACACGCTGACCTCCGGCGAAAACCTGCACTACAAGGGACTGCCGAGTTTCTCGCCCGAGATGTTCAAATACATTGAGAATGCCGACCCCATGAAGGCCAAACAGCTGGCCAAGGGTATCGACCAGCTCATGGACGAGGGTGTGGCCCAGGTGTTCACCAACCAGTTCAACGGACGCAAAATCATCGGTACGGTGGGCCAGCTTCAGTTCGAGGTTATCCAGTACCGCCTCGAACACGAATACAATGCCAAGTGCCGCTGGGAGCCCATACGTCTCTATAAAGCCTGCTGGATTGAGAGCGATGACGAGGAGCAGATGCGCGACTTCAAGCGCCGCAAGATGCAGTATATGGCCGTCGATCATGAGGGAAGAGATGTCTTCCTGGCCGATTCCGGCTATGTGCTCCAGATGGCTCAGGAGGATTTCCCCAAAATCAAGTTCCACTTCACAAGCGAGTTCTAGACCTTCTAACTAAATCCAAGACCCTCTCTTATCCCCCTTAAAGGGGGAAGAAACTGAGCGGCACATTTTATGTCTAAAGTCTATCGTCTATAGTCTAAAGTCTATCTCTATAGTCTAAAGTCTATCTCTATAGTCTAAAGTCTATCTCTATAGTCTAAAGTCTATCTCTATAGTCTAAAGTCAAAAAAATCTATAGTCAAATATGGAAAAGATTTGTTTTATTATCGCCATGCACGCCGAGGCACAGCCCCTCATCGAGCGTTATGGCCTGCAACACATTCAGGACTTTTTCGGCGACCTTCCGACCGAACTGTATCGGGGTGTCATCAACGGCAAAGAACTGAATATTGTACTCAACGGCCGGATGAACGGTCTGGATTTGATCGGCTGTGAAGCCGC
>CAJOOX010000135.1 GCA_905236195.1 uncultured Bacteroidales bacterium | reverse complement strand
TCAACATGAACCAATGTTCTGTCACCCCTTCGGAGCTTACCGGAACTTTCTTATGGGTTTCAATGTTTCAAGGAATAAATATATACTTTTTTTATGAGAAGACTATTACTCGGAATTATCGGCCTCATGGCACTGCTGCCCTTTCGGGTGGCAGCAGAGCAGTATCTGATACTGACAAGCCAGGATGGTACCGTCAGCAAGTTCGCACTGGCCGACCAGCCCGTCATCACCTTCAGCGAGGGTCAGATTGTTGTGACTTGCGGTACGCAGACGCTCTCCACGAGCATGGAGGGACTGAAGGTCGGTTTTGAAGAATCGGCCACTGGCATCCGGCAGGTGGAAGGCAGCGACGGAACCGTGCGCCACGTCTTCGCCTTCGGCCAGGCTGCCTTTGAAGGCATGAAGGCCGGCGATGCCGTCACCATCTACACCCCTGACGGCAAGACCGTCGGCAGCACCAGAGCCGACAGCGAGGGCCGCGCCTCGATAGACCTGAGCGGCTTGGGGCATGGCATCCTCATACTGCGCACCCCGACCCAAAATTTCAAAATCAAACACTAAGACATTTCCATGAAGCGCTATTATCACTTACTTACTGTTATTGTATGCCTGGTGCTCAGCTCCATTGGGGCACAAGCTCAGGACTGGAAGATGGTCATCACCCTGAGCGACGGTACGCAGCAGGAGCTGTCAACCGCCGACATCAAGGATATCCAATACGTCCGGCAGACATCCCTGCTTGAGGACAGGAACGTTGACCAGATTATCATCAAGGAACTCTACAATGGCGGTGTCATGCTCGACGACGGCAGCACGCATTTCCAGTTCGACAAGTGTATCATCCTCTATAACAACTGTTCGCAGCAGGCCGTTGCCAACAACCTGTGCATCGGTATGGGGGCGCCGGCTAATGCCCAGGCCAGTAATTACAACTATGGCACCGACGGCAAGCTGACATACGAGAAGGACAAATTCATCCCGGCCTGGAACGGCATCTGGTATTTCCCCTTTTCGCTGGTCATAGAACCCTATTCGCAGGTGGTGGTCAACATCTGCGGAGCCATCGACAATACGCCCACCGTCAGCCAGTCAGTCAACTATGCCAATGCCGACTACTACTGCATGTATGACCCGGAGAGCGGCTACAACCATACCCGCTACTACCCCACGCCCTCGGCTGTCATCCCGACCAGCCACTATCTGAAGGCGGTGCGCTACGCCCAGGGAAACGGCTGGCCTTTCAGTATGTCGTCGCCGGCTGTCATCCTGTTCCAGACGCAGGATGTCACGCCTGACGTGTTTGCCACCTCGGCCGATAACTATTGGTACGATGGCGGCAAGACGGACCAGATACACACCTGTGTGAAGGTGCCCAACGACTGGATTCTGGATGGCATGGAGGTTTATGCGATGGAGAAGCCCGACGACTGCAAGAAGCGGCTGACAGCCGACATCGATGCCGGCTATGTGTGGCTGACCAACAAGATGGGACACTCGCTCTATCGTAATGTCGATAAGGAGTTTACCGAGGAGCTGCCCGAGAACGACGGCAAGCTGGTCTATGGTTCCACTACCGATCCCAGCGGCATTGATGCCGAAGCCAGCATCCGCAACGGTGCCCACATCATCTATCTGGATACCAACAATTCTGCTGCCGATTTCCACGAACGTGCCCAATGCTCATTAAGAGACTGACCCCCCTTCTCCTCCTGTTCTGTATGTCGGTGTATCTCGCCGACAAGGCTCAGGCACAGGACTCGCTGCTTCTCCGCGACTACCGGTTCGTGAAGCAGCGGGCATGGCTCACCGGCCCCAATGCCGCCGGACTGACAAGCTACCAGTCGGCAAGTATAGCCGAGGCTGAGGTGAGCGTCAGCATGGGCCGTGGCGGGTTTGTCAACTATTTCGATTCGCCCAAGACTCTGCAACTGACGGCCGGCATCGAGTCCTTCTACCGCATCTCGCCGCGCACGGTGGTCTATGGACGGATAAACTACGACAACTGGACGGGACGCAATATGGCCGGTTCGGCTTTCATCGACCCGACACGCCTGCCATTCGACATAGTGGAGGACTCGCTGACCAATACGGGTCGCAAGCAACGCGACACCTACCAGCTGACAGGTGCCGTAGGCTATCAGGTAAACCGTGTGTTGGCCGCCGGCCTGCACCTCGACTATACCGCAGCCAACTATGCCAAGTACAAGGATCTGCGTCACAAGAACAAACTGATGGACCTGACGCTGACGGCAGGCATCACCCTGGCACCCTGTCAGCGGCTCACCCTCGGAGCCAACTACCGCTACCACCGCCGGACGGAGAGCGTCACCTTCTCTACCTACGGCAAGGGCGAAAAGGTGTACAAATCGCTCATCGACTACGGCAATTTCATCGGGAAGGTGGAGCAGTTCGGAAACTATGGCTATACCGACAAGTCGCGCGAAATGCCACTCTTCGACGAGGGGCACGGACTGGACGTACAGCTTGAACTGGTGCCGTCGGCCGGATGGTCCTTCTACAACAATTTCGGCTACAGTCATCGCAAAGGCTACTACGGGCGGCGATCGCCCTACACCATCACTTATACCAATCATCACGGCAACCAGTATGGCTACAACGCCTGTCTCAGCTATCATCCGTCATCAGCCACACAGCACCAGCTGTCGGCGGATATCGGAATCGAAATGCTGCAAAACAATGCCGAGACCTACCGCGAAATGCAGAACGAGGCGGGGTCCAACTACTACGAATATTATGATGCCGTGAAGACGGGCGACAAACGATGGGTAAACACCGAGCTGGGCTATACGGGCCACTACGGTATCCGCAACGAACTGCCCGCCTGGACGGTGCGTGCTGCCGTGACTCTCATGAACCGTAAGCAGACGGCCTACTGCTACCCCTACCTGCGCCGGCAACGTCTGTCGGCCACTACACTGACGGCCGGGTGCACACGCCATATCGTGATGCTCCGGGGCGTGTTGACCATAGGGGCGGTCTTCAGCTACACCAATGGCAGCGGCGAAGCTTACGACGATGACACCTTCGCCGCTCCCAGCGACAAGCAGACACCGCCGGCAGAGATGGAGGCGTGGCTCTGGCAGGAGTACCAATACCTCACGGCACCGCAATACAACATCGCCGGTAACGTGAGATACGATTTCCTCTTCCCGGGTATCCGGCTGAAGGCATATACTGCTCTGGCTGTGCAGCACCGGAAAGCAAACAATATTTATCATGATAACAATGGGAAAGATTATACGCAAATGTCTGTTGCTGTCGGCTGCACTTTTTAGCCTGGCAGCCACGGCTCAGGACTACAACCTGCAAATCCGTATGCAGGACGGTACCACCAAGGTGTGGCCCGTCGCAGAAATCAACGGCATCGAGTTTAGGCAGGATGCAACACCGGCCTTCGAGGGCCTGACGGGGCAATGGATGCTTGTAGCCTCGCCCGCAGGTATTGATAATGACGACGGCATCGGCAGAGCTACCATCGATACCATCCGATTCACAGCCACACTGGCCGACGACGGCAGCAGCCTGTGCTGTCATGCCGACACCCTCCGTGTAAAGGACGGCACGGCCATTGCTGCCGACTGGCAGGTGACGGTGGACGAACAGGACGGCAAACGCCGGCTGGGATGGCTGCTCAGTGCCACTACGCCCGTAGCTACTTACTCACAACATCTCTACTTCCTTTCTGAAAATATTCAGACGGGGCGGTTAGAGGGGATGACGTTATGGAGCGAATGGGTGTCAAAGGAAGGAACTGTCTTCAAGTTTCCGCAGAACCAGGAGCTCTATGGCGTATGGTCCGACCGACAGCCCTACCAGTCGGCAAGCAGTTATCTGGAAATCTGGGCCAGTACGCGATTCGTCAAACTGCCATAACCGATAACCCTTACCCATGAGTCATTGACCGAAAGCCGGTTTCAAGTTTCTTGGAACCTGAAACCAAAAATTTCTGCGCTTTCAGCGAGACCTTGTGATATTCCGTTTCCTATCATTTCAGTGTGCTTGTTCTCACGTGGTTATGCAGGTGACCCCATATTTCTCCAGAAGTATTAAATAGCTATGACTTCTATGAATTAAAAAGATAGACTGTAAAATGAACATTCACATACGATAATCAAGAGCGGGAACCCGCGCCGACATCCTCGTTAAACGGGTTCCCGCCCTTTGTTTCTCAAAATTTCTCCTGTCGAGATCACTCAGAAAAGAGGTCATCCAAGACTACCGAGGCATGAATGGAGTCGGCATACATTCCCCTTGCCAGACCAAAAGTGGTGATAAGCGTGGGTACGATACCGTAATGTGTCTGTACGGCGGTTCTGAAATTTTCAACCCTGCGCCCAATGTTCAGATATTCTTCCTGCGAAAGGCTATAATCTGTTTCGCTGTACTTGATTTCGCATAGATTTATCATCTTGTCGGCTCGTTCTATCAACAAGTCAATTTGAGCCGGATGTTCCGGGTCCTTGCTGCGCCATGAATACGACTCCGTCACCACGTTGCCGATACCCAAGGCTTTCTTTATCAGTGATACATGTGCCATGCATACACGCTCGTAGGCCAGTCCAAGCCATGTGTTCACACTGGGTGTTCCTTGCAGCCGAGTCCAATAGCTCGTATTCATGGAAGCCTTTCCTATGAACGAATGATAGAACAAGGTGTAAAAGTCCACCAGTTTGTAGATGGACGAATTGGTTTTCACCTTTTTCTCCCTTACCTTATACAAGCGCAGGAAGTCACAATAAACGAGGTCAGTCAGAAGTTCGCCGAGATGTCCGTTATTATTGGTACCCAACTGCTCACGAATTTCTTCACGAGTCATCCCTGATGGCTTGGTTGCCAGCAATTTGATGACAGCAAGATAGGGTTCCGGATTTCTGAACAGTGAGGCAAACAGCCGCCTGTATTCTTTCTGCAATTCTCCGTTTTCCGAGAAAAACAAACGGTCAATACCTTGTGCCGGACTTTCCTCGGGATTGAACAGGCCCAGGTAGTAAGGTACACCGCCCACAGCCATGTAGGTATGCAGCACACTGAGACGCGACCAAGGGAACCCGAATGCCTGGAAATATTCTTCCGTCTCGCGGAGTGTAAAGGGTTTCAATGCCATTTCATGTGTCACGCGGTCATGCAGTCCGCCGTGGTTGTCGATGATGTTGCGCACCATCCATGAGGTCGCAGAACCGCATACTATCAACTTTATTTCAGCCTGCCATGCTGCCCAACTGTTCCAAAAATGTCCCAACGCATGAACAAATCCTGATTTGGGAGTATCAAGACATGGCATTTCGTCTATAAACACCACACATGGCGTTCCGTGTTCCAACTTTTGCTCCAACAGACCGCGCAGGGCAAAAAAAGCATCCAGCCATGTAGCTGGTTTCCGGCCTTTGTAGCCATATTGCTTAAGTGCGTAAGTGAAGGCTGTCATCTGTTCTGTTTTCTTTCCTTCTATAATCCCTGTCATGTCAAAGGTGAACCTATTATGAAAATACTGACGTATAAGGAATGTCTTCCCCACACGTCTGCGTCCATAAATGGCAATGAACTCTGAATGGTTCGAAGTCATATACTTCTCCAGCAGTGCCATCTCCTCTTTTCGTCCGATAATTGAGTTTTGCATATAGTCTTGTTTTTGGGTACAAAGATACATCATTTTTTTTAAAAATCGCCGATACTGGGCGAAAATATACTTTTTTTTTCAACTTTCGCCCAGTATCGGGCATTTTTCGCGGATTTTATTCTTCTTGTAGGGCTTCTTTTTTATTTTCCAAGCAGTTCTGCATCCTGAAGCTGATGGCCAAGAGCGTCATCGACAGCAAGCAGGGTGATGTCGTTTTCCAGATTCAGCGCAAAGAGTACGCGAGCATAAATACCCATGGAAATCGTCGGGTCACCATGTTCCACTTTAGAGACAGTCAGTCGTGTCACTGTCGCCCTGTCCGCTATGTCCTGCATGGACAGATGCCTGCGCTTACGTGCCAGCATAATCTGTTCGCCCATGATCTTCAGGTTCTTGCTCAATGCCCTTGGCATCGTCTTTCCAAATGTGTTCTTACCCATAATTGTACCTTATTGGGTGCAAAATAAGAAAAAATGTTTAATATAACGAACATTTTAATAAAAATCTTTATCTTTACCCCTGATTTTGATTCTGTGCTGAATTACCATTTGAGGCTCTATCGGAGTCCGATAGCAATGTGGAAATCTTTTGGAGGGTTGATCGGAGTCCGATAGCGATGTGGAAATCCTTTGAAAGGTCTATCGGAGTCCGATAGACCTGAGGAAAACATTTTTTGCCTCCATCGGAGTCCGATAGCGGTATGGAAATCTTTTTGAGGGTCTATCGGAGTCCGATAGACGTAAGGAAAGCCGTTGACGGCCCTATCGGAGTCTGATAGCGGTATAGAAATCTTTTTGAGGGTCTATCGGATTCCGATAGCGACGTGGAAATGATTTGGAAGGTCTATCCGATTCGGATGGCGGCGTGGAAAAGTTTTGTCGGGTCTATCCGATTCGGATGGCGGCTTGGAAAAGTTTTGTCGGGTCTATCCGATTCGGATAGAGGCTTGGAAATTATTTTCAGGTTCATCAGCATAGGGGACAGTTATGAATATCATTTAATGCGATAATCATTATCTGGCTACGTATAAAAACATTTCACTCCCCTCGCCCCTTGGAGAGGGGTTCGGGGGTGAGGCTTATTATCTCTATCGGGCATCGATAGCTCCTCGGAATAATTTTTTTGCCTCTGTCGATCATCGATGGAGACATCAAATGAATTTTACGGGACAAGCCGAGACGGATGGAGGCTTCCTTTTAAAACAATACCACCCGGCAGTTGGCCGGGTGGTAAAATTTTGTTGTCGGTTATTCGACTTCGATGGTGATGGAGTTATTGCTCATCTTTGAGCCACTATAATGAGTGATATGGAACGTGTAATAATTTCCATCAGCAAATTTCTCATCTAATTGCGCTTTTGAAAATTCAATAACAGATGTTGTTGAGTATGAGGATCGCATCCAATATTCCCAACTATCTAACGATGTATTCCAAAAATCTACATTTTCATTAGCTTCTTCCCAATAGGATGTAATCTTAATTTTTGTAGTATTTTCAGGGATTCTTACAGTATATTTGTATGTTAAAGAAGTATTCCATGAATTCTGTTTGTTTCCAACTTCGACAGGAGCTACAATATTCGTTCCGAAAGACAACTTTGTCACATTAACATCATCATCACCATCATCTTCCTTCTCTTCCTCGAGGACTGTTATCTTCACAGAGCTCAAGAGGTCCCTGGTCTTATCAGTGAATCCGGTGAGGATGAATCCAGTGGTAACATTGAGGGCGGAGAGATCCACCTTGTCGAAAGTTACGGTTTTGTTGTTATTGGAGTAGGAGCCGCTCCACAGAACTTCCTGTCCGTTAAGTGCGGTAATAGAAACGCCGTTATATATACTTTCCGCCCATTCCGTTTCAACCTTTACATACCGAACACCCTCACCGCAGGTGAAGTTAATCTTGTAACCCAGTTGTTCAGAAGTGTTGTATTTGGTGTGGTTGAACAGTTCGGGGACGGGAGTGTAGGTATATACGCCGTCTGCTTCCAGTTTATAGTTTTCGGCATCCTTGTAGCGGATGGTCAACACCATAGACTGGAGCTTGATGTCGGAATTTGTGTTGTGAATCTTGAAGCCTTTCAGGATGTTGGCAATAGGAACGTTCTTGAATTTCACATTGTTGGCACTGGTTTCGACAGAACCGGCAGTTACGCTCTGACCGCCCAGCGTCAGAAGGGTCAGTGTGCCATAATCCTTGGAACCCCATACGGTCTCGATATCCAAGACGGCCTTGGAGTTGTCCTCGATGTCAAGGAGAATCGTGTAGGTCAGGTTGTCGGTCTGACGCAGGAAGTTCCAATTCACGAAGGGATAGGTCATAGTCGGAGTCGAGGGACTGATTGCAAGTGTGGTGGCAAGGTCGTTGTCGCCATACTTCTGGTCAACCGTTGATGTGGAGGTTGTCTCAACGCTGATGGTGGTTGATGCACCATCCCTCAGGTCCTCTTCCATTTTCTGAACCGCTTTGCTATTTTCGTCATACCAGAAACGTCCGCCTTCCTGAGAGTTAACCCAGGCTTTGA
>CAJOOX010000134.1 GCA_905236195.1 uncultured Bacteroidales bacterium | reverse complement strand
ACCGTTACGACAAACTGCTGAAGCAGGAAGCCGTGACCCAGCAGCAGTATGACAACGTGAAGACCGCCTACGAATCGGCACAGGCCCGCTACGAAGGTGTTTCACGCGCCCGACAGACCACCTCGCTGTCGAAAGACGTACAGACCCACCAGCTCTCACAGAGCGAGGCAGTCATCCGCGTGTGTGAAGCTGCCGTCGAACTGGCCCGCATCAATCTCGGCTATACAGTCATCGTGGCAACATGCGACGGTGTGACCGGCCGCAAGGACATCCACGAAGGACAGCTCGTGCAGCCCGGACAGACGATGGTCAACATCGTGGACGGTTCGGAACTGTGGGTGGTTGCCAACTACCGCGAGACACAGATGCCCAACATCCGGGAGGGCGCCGAAGTGGAGATTACGGCCGATGCCGTACCGGGAGAGACCTTCATCGGGCATGTGGAGAGTATCTCCGACGCCACGGGTGCCGCTTTCTCGCTCATTCCCCAGGACAATGCCACCGGCAATTTCGTGAAAGTGGAGCAGCGTATCCCCGTCCGCATCTCGCTCGAGGGCAACGACAGCTCCAAGCTCGCCAAACTGCGTGCCGGTTTCAACGTTGAATGCGAGGTGAAGTATTGAAATTGAGAGTTGAGAGTTATGAGTAATCATTCTGCACCTCCGGCTGGGCCGTTTTCGGTTCCGGCTTTCCATCCCTGGTTTCCGCGTAAGCTGCAACCTTGGATCTACCTGCTTTTCATCGTCGGATTCCAACTGACGTCAGGGCGTTACCTGGGTGCATTGGATGCGATGATCGGCAGCGAATCGCTGATGCGCGAGGACTACCTGATGTGCCTCTACTGCAACATGGCAGGCATGGGACTGTGGTTCCCTATGCTGTTCCGCATGAAGTTCCGGTTCACCAACAAGACACTGCTGACCGTTTCGGCAGCGGGTTTGGCGGTCTGCAACTTCCTGTCGATGCAGACGACAGTGCTGCCGCTTCTGTGGGCGCTGAGTTTCGTGGAGGGAATATTCAAAATTCAGGGCACGTTCGAGTGTTTCTCGACCATCCAGTTGTGGATGACCCCGAAACGCGACTTCACCATTTTCTTCCCCATCCTCCACATCTTTGTGCTGGGTCTGATCTCCGTCGGAGCCTGGCTGGGCGCCTGGATGGCGGAGTGGGGCGACTGGCGGCTGATGCATTGGACGGCCATAGGCTTCATGGTCTTTATCCTGATATTCCTGCACCTCTGCACCCGTCATTTCCGCTTCATGCCGAAATTCCCGCTGGTGGGCATCGATTGGACGGGCTGGCTGCTGTGGAGCGCGCTGAGCCTGGAGATTGCAGCCCTGTTCTGCTACGGCGATTTCCTCAACTGGTGGAAGGGCGAGGACACTTGGATTATTGCCGGTTTGGCTGTGGTGACGCTTGCGATGGCCCTGTGGAGGATGTTTACGGTGCGTCATCCCTACATCTCCCCCGCGATATTCCATATTAAATATGTGGTGCCCATCTTTGTGCTCATCGTTGCCGTCGAGATGATATTCGCATCCGAGAATGTGCTGGAGAAAGTGTATCTCTCGGAAGTGATGGGCTACAGCGAACTGACAGCCGCCCGTCTCGACTGGTTTGTGTGGGGCGGTGTAGTCACAGGTTGCATTTTTGCTCTCTGGTGGATGAACCGCATGCGTTTCAGCTACATCCGTCTGGCCATTGTGGGTATTCTGGCCGCCCTGTGCTACCTCGTAGGCATGTACAGCATCCTGTCGCCCGCCATCCCCCAGTGGATGATAGCCGGACCGGTGTTCTGCCGCGGTTTCGCGTCGGCCACACTGAGCATAATGTTCCTCACGTCGCTGCAGGACTCGATGACGTTCCAGACCTTCTTCCAGGGCTTGGGTATCTTCCAGATTCTCCACCTCATCGTAGGCGGCTGTATGGGCGGTGCCGTCTATGCCTATGGTCTCAAGTATTATATGGCCGACGGTATGGCGCGTTACGGCTCGTGGCTGGACGTCGTCCGGTTCTCGTCACAGCCCTTCGACCTGGGTTCGTTCCTGGGCAGCGACTTTGTTCCCATGGTGATGGCCAATGCCGTCAAAACCCTCTACGGATGGACCATTTTCGCCGGCCTGGTGCTCCTGTTGGCCTTCCTGCTCTACGACTCGCCCATCCGCCGGCGTTCGAAGCTGATGCCCGCCACCTGGCGCGAAGTGGGCATGGCGATGCGCAGGCCCTTCCTGAAGAAACCGTAACAAAAAAGCCGCTCCTTTTCGGGGCGGCTTTTGTTTATTTCACCTTCACTTCCTCGTATTTGAAGGAAGCGGCAGTTTCTATGCGGAGGGTTAGCAAATCCTTTGCCATTTCGGCTTTCTTGATCAGCTTTTCAGCATCCTTGCGTTTACTCTTCGGGAGGTCGGGGTTCGCCAGGATTGCTTTGATGGAGTCGATTTTCTGTTCCATTTCCTTGTCGATACCTTCCTCGCTGGCAAATTCGCCCAGATTAAACATCTTGAGAACGGAGACGGGCATCCATGTGTTCGGCGCGAGCTCGGCGCACGTGAACCTCAAAGCTCTGGTCTTGATGCTGTAAACCGCCCAGTCGCCTTCCACAATATGGAGCTCACGTATATATTTCCGGGCCCGTTCTTCGGCCTTGACGGAATCCTCGTGGGTGGCGTTACTTCTGTAGTGAGGTTCGTAGGGACGGGTGAGGATGTCAATCACCTTTCCGCCCATCTCGTAGGTTCCCACCAGAGTATACTTGTCGGCTTTCTTGTCAGTGTCGAAATTCTCATTCAGGTCTTCAAAGAGTTCGTAAATCGATTCCGTTCCGCAGACTTTGATCATGGACTCGGCCTCCTTCTTCGTGATTGCCTCCGAGGCATAGGTGATCACCGGATCCGTGGCTTTCTCCTTCTTGCCGTTGGCCGTGATGTCGATATACATATTGAGTTTGAGCAGCGGATGGTTCTGCAGGGCTACGACCACCCTCCTGTAGGACGGTTTCACCAACAGGATGATTTTGAGCGTTTTCCAAATGAAGTTGGGAACGCCCCTCACGTCGTAATCTCCGGACATCGACTCGTGAACCCTGTAAGATTCGATTTTCTTCTTCATACACTTGTTGGTCTCCACCACTTTGCGCAAGATGGCGATGGCAGGATTGACACCGCCGTTGGTGAACACCACTTCCGCCAGACGGATGGCATTCTCCTTGAGGTAGATTTCGCGATGGACAGGGGTTTTCGCGTTCAGGGTGATTTCCTCGATTTGGGTCTCATAACCCATATAGGAATATTCCACGCGGTAGGTTCCGTCGGGCACATTCGGCAGATTCCATTTGCCCTCGGCATCCGTCATGGCGCCCTGTTTCAATTCGGGGATAAAGACGGTGGCATAGGGAAAGGCCGTGGAATCGAGCGTCATCATCTGACCCGTGAAGATTGCAGCGTTGACAGAAACCGGCAACAGAAAGAGCAGAAGCAACTGCAACAGATATTTTCTCATTATATATTTATATTAAAATTTAAACTCTCAATTTGATGATACAATCCTCCAGCGACTCGACAATAGCGAGGCTGTGGACGTTGTAGCCTTCCTTACGGAGCATTTCACCGCCGCCTTGGAATGCCTTCTCTATGATGAATCCCATGCCCACAATCTCGGCTCCTGCCTGTTCGCAAAGACTGATAATGCCTCGCGAGGCATTTCCATATGCCAGGAAATCGTCGATGAAGACGACTTTGTCGGTGCTGGTCAGATACTCGCTGCTGATACAGATGTTGTAGGAACGCTGTTTGGTGAAGGAGAAAACCTCGGCCTGCAACATGCCTTCCATAGTGGAGGGCTTTTTCTTTTTGGCAAACACCACAGGCAGATCGAGCAGGAAGCCCAGCATGATGGCCGGGGCGATGCCCGAAGCTTCCACAGTGAGAATTTTGTTGACGGAGCTTTCGCCAAACTGTTTGGCAAATTCCACAGCGATGCTTTTCATCAGGTTGGGATCCATCTGGTGGTTGAGGAAACTGTCCACTTTCAGAATCCCGCCGGGAAAACATCTGCCGTCGCTCAGTATGCGTTGTTTCAGTTTTTCCATTTTTGTACTGTTTCGACAGAAATATAAGTCGTTTTCGGAAATTTGCGTGCAAAGATAGCATTTTTCACGCAAAAAAAGGCCACTTCTTTCAAAAAATAACCTCTTTTGGTAGAAAAACTAAAAAAATGAGGGCTTTTTATTTGTTTATTCCGATTTTTTTCTTACATTTGCGCTGTCAAATCCCATTGAGTCTATAATAAATCCCAATATTGTTTTAATAAATACCTGATGCAGTTATGAAAGTTTACTCATCTAAAGAAATCAAGAACATCGCCCTGCTCGGCAACGACGGGGCGGGTAAGACAACCCTTACAGAGACCATGTTGTTTGTCTCGGGCCAGATTGCCCGCAAGGGACGCATTTCCCAGCAGAGCACAGTGAGCGACTATTTCCCCGTCGAGAAGAACTACGGGTACTCCATCTTCAGCACACCGTTCTATACGGAATGGAACGGCAAGAAACTGAACATCATCGACTGCCCCGGCTCAGACAACTTTGCAGGACAGGCCATCACAGCCATGTCGGTGACAGACACGACGCTCATCTTGGTGAACGGCTCGACGGGTCCTGAAGTGGGTACACAGAATCATTTCCGCTATGCCGAACAGTTGAACAAGCCCGTCATCTTCCTTGTCAACCAGCTTGACAGCCCGAAGTGCGACTTCGCCACCGTTGTCAGCGACCTGAAGGCCTCCTATGGTTCGCGCGTCATCGAGGTGCAGTATCCCGTCAAGACCGGCGAGGACTTCCACCAGCTCATCGACGTCATCCTGATGAAACAGCTCACCTATTCCGAAGACGGCAAACTCACCGTCGAGGAGATTCCCGCTTCCGAAATGGACCGTGCCACCGAGATGCATCATGCCCTCGTGGAGGCCGCTGCCGAAGGCGACGAGAGCCTGATGGAGAAATTCTTCGAGGCTGAAACGCTGACCGAGGACGAGATGCGCGAAGGTATCCGAAAGGGGCTCGTAAGCCGCAGCATCTACCCCGTCTTCTGTGTATGCGCATATAAAAACATGGGCGTGGACCGTCTGATGGAATTCCTCGGCAACGTCGTACCTTTCGTCAACGAAATGCCCGCTGTCCACAACACACGCGGCGAGGAAATCAAGCCCGATCCCGCCGGCCCCGTCAGCCTCTATTTCTATAAGACAGGTATCGAACCCCACATCGGTGAAGTACAGTACTTCAAGGTAATGAGCGGCACGGTGAAGGAAGGCGACGACCTCGTGAATGCCGACCGTGGCAGCCGTGAGCACCTTTCCACCCTCTATGTATGCTCAGGTGCCAACCGTGACAAGGTGAGCGAACTGCAGGCCGGCGACATCGGATGTACCGTCAAGCTGAAAGATACCCGCACTGGCAATACGCTCAATCAGGAAGGAATCGACTGGAAGTTCAACTTCGTCAAGTACCCGCCTTACAAGATTACACGAGCCATCAGTGCAGCCAACAAAGCCGACACCGAAAAGATGATGCAGGCGCTCACCCGCATGCGTCTCGAGGATCCCACATGGGAGGTAGAACAGTCCAGGGAACTGAGGCAGACCCTCATCCACGGACAGGGAGAACTCCACCTGCGTGTGCTCGAATGGCGACTCAAGAACATCGACAAACTCGACGTGCTTTATGCCAGCCAGCGAATCCCCTATCGCGAAACCATCACGAAGGTGGCACGTGCCGACTACCGTCACAAGAAACAGTCCGGCGGCGCAGGTCAGTTCGGTGAAGTGCACCTCATCGTCGAGCCTTATCAGGAAGGCATGAGCGACCCCACGGTTTACAACATCCAGGGCAAGGAATACCGCGTCACGATGAAGGGCAAGGAGGAGATTGAACTCCCCTGGGGCGGACACCTCGTGTTCATCAACTCTGTGGTGGGCGGCGCCATCGACGCACGTTTCATGCCCGCCATCCTCAAGGGTATTCAGCAGTGCATGGAACAGAGTCCTCTCACCGGCTCCTATGCCCGCGACGTACGCGTCGTTGTCTATGATGGCAAGATGCACCCGGTTGACAGCAACGAACTCTCGTTCATGCTCGCTGCACGCAATGCCTTCAGCGAGGCTTTCCGTCAGGCCGGTCCCAAGATTCTCGAACCCATCTATGACCTCGAGGTCATATGTCCCGACGAATTTGTGGGCAACGTCATGACCGACATCCAGAACCGCCGCGGACTTATCATCGGCATGAGCGCCGAGAAGGGCTACCAGAAGCTGCAGGCTAAGGTGCCGCTCAGCGAGTTGTCCGACTACTCGACGATGATTTCCGCTACCACCGGCGGCGCGGCTTCATTCTCGATGGTTCCCGCAACCTACGAGCTCTGTCCCAACGACGTGCAGGAGAGACTCATCGCTGCACATGCCAAGGAAGAAGCCGAGGCCTGAATCTCCCGTTCCTCTTAATAGACATTGCCCGGAACACACGTTGTTTCGGGCAATTGTTGCTGTTTCAGAGCCGTTATGATTACTAAACTCCAGAACTTTTTCCGCCTTTTGCTCCGCAGTCCCCGCCAGTTCCCGCTCGAAACTGCGCTGGGCTTTGCATTCTTCATCATAGCTGCAACCTTTACGCTGACCAACACCTGGAATCCGGAGACAAGCCGGATGGAAAGTCTGGTCAATGATGAAATCCTGGCCCTTTTTGTCCCCCTCTGGACGCTCTGTTTCTGGCTTCACCGCGTCAACCGCTGGGCTTACATCGCCTCGTTCTTCCTCTTCCTGCCCCTCATGGCTCTCAACCTGAAGCCTTTTCTGTTCACCTACGGATTCACCTTCACCTATGTGCTGGCATTTCTGCTGCTGGTGACGGGTAACAGGTGGATGGACAACCGCTCCTTTGCATCCCATGCCCTCCATGTGGTGACACAGCTGCTGCTGGGACTGCTGCTCACGGGGCTGTTCAACCTTGCGGTGATAACCGTCACAGCTTCGTTCTTCTATATTTTCGGCATCGTACATCCGTCGCACTTCTACGAATACATCCTCGAGTTCATCTGGTTTGCGGTGGCTCCGCCTGTATGCTGTTCCCTCATCAGGCGGGACGAGGACACCGTTTCCGAACCGGCTCGTGCACTGACTCTTTTCTTCGACTTTATCCTCTCCCCCGCCGTCATCATCTACACGGCCATTCTCTACGTCTATTTCTGCAAGATTGTCATCATGTGGGATTTGCCCAAAGGCGGCGTGGCATGGATGGTGATGGGCTTCATCGCGGCAGCTCTGGTGGGCCGCGTGGCCCAGTCTGTCCTCTCACGGCATTATTACGACTGGTTCTACAGCCGGTTCACGCTGATTGCCGTCCCGCCGCTCATTCTCTACTGGGTGGGCTCCCTCTATCGCATCCGGTTCTATGACTTCACCGAGAGCCGTGTTTACCTGATGGTGGCAGGCCTGCTGATGACGCTCTTTGTCATCATGCTCCGCAGCGACCGCACACGCCGTTACCAGTGGATGGCTCTCATCTTCGGGACTGCCGTCGTGCTCTTCACCTACATTCCGGGCATCTCCGCCCGGGACATCGGGCTGCGGTGTCAGCAGCAGCGGCTCGATGAACTCATCGGCCGTCTGGGGCTGACCGACCCCGCGACAGGACACCTGGTCAATGAAATCGACCTGAAGTCCATAAAAAGCGACAGCATGCTCTGCAGACAATATCATGAGGCTGCCGATGTTATCGATTATGTACGTTCCTCCATGGGAGATGAAGCTTTCCAGATACGCTACGGCTACTGGGACTACAAACCCCACCGGTTCTACTATGATCCAGACGAGGAAGTGGATAACAGCATTATCCAATGCGTCCGGAACAATCCGGTTGACCTGGGAGATTACACCGTTATGCTGCCCAGTCGGGATTATACCGGATCCCACGGCACCCGCTATGAAGTCTTTCGGACGGACGGCAACGGCATCGTTGTGCTTTCTTATCCGATAGATTCCCTGATCCGCAGCAATCCCTCGCTCCTGCAACATCCTGAAGATCTGCTAACCTGGCGCAACGATTCTCTGCTGCTCGTTCTCAACAGGATAAGCGTTGATGACTCAACAGTCTTCTTTGTCTCTTCCGAGTTCACTCTTTACCGAAAAAACATCGCACGTTAACCCGATGAGAAATGATGAAACAGTCCATAGAAATCAGTGGGCGCAAGTGCCTGCTATATAGAGAGGGAACGCCCCCCCCGAGTGCTACTCGTCCAACCTTTGGGTGAACAGGAACGCGACAGCATTGACGTGGAGGTGGAACTGATTCGCCAGGCAGCAGGCGACACAGGCTTTGCGATGGCCGCCTTTGCCATCGCTGACTGGGAGGTGGAACTGACTCCGTGGCACGACCCTGAAGTGTCGAAGCGTAAGGCTGTGGGCGAGCACGCCCTTGAAACGCTTGACTATATTACCGATGACCTCATTCCATACTTAAAAGAGCAATTGGGTAATCTGCCTGTCGTTCTTGGTGGTTACTCTTTAGGTGGACTGTTCTCACGCTGGGCAGCATCGAAAGCCGAGATGTTTACCGCGATCGCCGCGGTCTCGCCGTCGCTCTGGATATGTGCGTGGAAAGGTTTCTCGGATGCGCATGAGGTTTATGCCCATTATGTGTATTTGAGTCTTGGCGACCGCGAGGAGCAAAGCAAGAACAAGGCCATTGCACAAGTAGGCAACAACATTCGCTGGGAGCATGAGCACCTGAAACAACTGCTTGGCGACGGCCACACGATTCTGGAGTGGAATCCCGGCAATCATTTTCAGGACGGGGCCAAGCGCACGGCAAAAGGCTTCGCCTGGTGTGTCAAGAAACTAAAAGATGGAACAAGTTGGCCGACAAGTGGAAGGAACGTTTTCGTTAAGCCAAATGACCAAAACCATGCTTGCATGAGTTTTGGCATGGCGAGAAAACGAGCATGAAAATGAAGGATTAAGCGAGAGCAAAGAAAACAAGTTTTCATTTGCCGAGTGTGAACATATCTTCGCCGCTTTGCGGCAATGATGTAATTAAATGATTCAAGTTTCCCACACCCTCAGAAGCAGCTGAGAGCGGGATTGACTTTTAATAAAAACGTTGTTTAACCCAATCCCTTAGGCATTT
>CAJOOX010000133.1 GCA_905236195.1 uncultured Bacteroidales bacterium | reverse complement strand
CTTGGAGTTCTTGGGTAACTGAGGAGCCACACTGGGTTCGATAACTACAAATGCCGGCTTTCGTTCCTGAATTTTGGCACGGGCCAATTCGCGCTGATGTACAACGTTGGCATAGACCTGTTCGGCCAGCGTGACATCATCCTGGAGGCGGTCCTTCTCAATATCGACACGCTGGCGTGTGTTACCCTGGTTTTTATCGACAAAGTCGGCATACCGTTCCTGCACCTTCTTGTAATGGGCCTCAGCTGCCACGGTCATGGAGTCGTAGTAGGCAAAATCCTCCTCGGCCTTGACGACACGATAGCGGGTGACATAATCTTTGAGCTGATTGCAAATGGCATCGCACATGATAGCACATACCACGGGATCCTGATCAGAGAATGACAGAGCCGTCACTCCCGTCTCGCGGTCAATGTCGAGTTTGATGATATCCCGAAGGGCATCGAGCCGGTCACTTTTCTTACGGGTGAGGATGTAATAGCTTTTCTTTTCTCCTTCACCGCCCGCACCGGCCAGCTCTTTGGGTTTGCCTTTGATTTTCTGAATCAATTTTCCCGGCCAGCCGATAATCTTGCGGACGATACCGTCGGTTTGGGACTTGACGTACTGTTCGTAGGAAGGATAAGCCATTCCGTCCTTGTCGTTGACTGGCGTTTCGAGCAGTTCCAGGAGAAAGGGAGTGGAGATGACCAGATCGGGATAGGTGAATAAGTTGAGCGCATCCTCATCGTTCAAGCCCATTGCCCCGTTCATGCCCAGCATGCTGGTGACGGAAGATACCATTGACGAAAGAGAGGAGGTTTGGGTTTCAGGTGCAAGGGAGGCCGTCACCACATACTCGCGCTTGCTGCAAAGGGCGATGATTACCGCGAGGACAGCCGAAACGGCAGCCCCCTTGAGCAGAAATTTCTTGCGGGTCAAAAGTTTGGAAATAACCTTTTCCCAGTCTATATTGAGGTCTTTGGCTTTATTCTTATTTTCTTCCATAATCAACGGGTAATAATTTTTCGGATTCTGTTGAAGTAATAATTGATTTTATTGAGCAAGAGGGTCCGTTCGTCGTTGTGAAGTCCCAATTCGTAGATGGTCCATCCTGTTGATATGAGACAAAGGAGGGTTACGATGATGATGATACCGCTCTCGCTGGTCCAGGAGATGTACCGGTAGATAATGACCGGGAAGAAGGATGCCAGAACGGAGACAAGCACAACGCGCAAGATTACATCGCGGGTGAAATTAAAAAATGACCCCCGGGGAAGTGCCTTCTGGGCTATCTGAATCTTGATGATTGTGATGAGGATGGAGGCCAGAATGGCAATGTTGTAGCAGGCGGCTGCCGGCTGCCCCATGCGGTAGGAAATCCACGAGAAGGGAAGAATCAGCAACTGGCAGATGCCTGTCAGAATCTGATACCACTTGATTTTGCCCGTGGCATAGATGAATGTGTCCATGGTGTAGGTCAGGGACTGAATCATACAGTTGACCAATGCCAGACGGACAAAGGTGATGAGCTCGAAGGGGTAGTCGTTGAGCCAGATGTGCAATACTTGCGGCGTGAGCAGGATCAACGGCAGGGAAATGGCAAAATAGAGGAAATAGCAGAACCGGGCACCCTTATTGACCAGAGAAATCATGTCGGTGAAGTGGCCAGCAGCATAATTCTTGACGATGGAAGGATTGATGGCAATGGCTACGTTGCGGGTGAAATTGGATACCGCATTCTCAATCTGATAGGCCAGCCCTCTGGCCGCATTGATGGAGAGGGCAAAGAAGAGGTTCATCAGAAGGTTGATGCCCTGGTTGGAAGCTATCTGAGACCCCGTGCCCAGAAGATTCCATCCCAGGAAGGAACTGAACTCGCGCAGTGTTTTGGAATCCATGTGGCGGCTGTAACGGATTTCGGGGAACTGCAGCCGGCAGTACAGGCCATACGTCAGACGCATGATGACAGACGAGCAGAGCATGAGAACGGCATATATCTTGAGCGAATCGCCGGAGAGGAGGGGAAGGATGAGCACGGCTCCCAGTTTCATCAAAGCCTCGAAGACGGAGAGCGAGGCAAAGACACTCATCTTCTCGTACGCTATGACAAGGGAGGTGTAGGGGATGCTCAGAAACTGGAACACGAGAGCCACCAGCGAGCATTGCAGCACCCAATGGGTTGCCTCGAGACGTTCAGGCGGTATGTTGCGGGCGAAGTCATCAATATAGACCATACCGAGCAGCTCACAGAGGATAAATACGGAAACTGCAGCAATGATATGGACATTGAGAGACGTGGAGAAAACCCTGTTGGTGGATTCTACTGTGCCGGCTCCGAGTTCATAAGTTATGAAGCGTTGGGAGGCGATGGTCAGGGTGACGGTGACGATAGAGAACATCGCCACAAACTGTCCGATAAGGGTGTAGATGCCGAAATCGTCAATGCCCAAGGTTGCCAACACCACGCGGGACGCGTAGAGGTTGACAGCCAACACGATAAAGGTCCTGACGTAGAGGGCTAACGTGTTTCTTGCAATTTGATTGGGCGAGGACGAAACCATGGGAATATCTTATTTCAGCATATTGGCAATGGTAGCAACCATCGTAGCCAGGGAAGCCGACGCTGTAGCCACCGACATGGTCTGCTGGACATTCCAATTGGAATGACTCTTGACGGGGACGATGATTTCGCAACCGGGTTCGATGATGCCGCGTTTGCGGAGTTTGGCTCGGGTAACCTCGCCGTTCATATAGACGATGTAGGCTTTGCTCTTTTTGGCATCGTTGCCGAAACCGCCGGCCTGTTCGATATAGTAGCGCACCTTCTTGCCTTCAACGTAGGAAACGGTGTTGGGGTACATCACAGCCCCTGAAATCTTGACGGTATTGGTGAACTCGGGAATCTCGAGGATGTCACCGTCGCGGAGTACGAGGTCCATATCGGAGCCCGGATTAGCGAGTGCTTTTTCAAGATCGATACCTACTGAATACTGGGAACCGGAGTTGAGGAGTGACACGTCCACCGAGTCGCGTGACGTTCTGGCCATTGCGATGGCATCTTCCTGCCGCAGTCTTTCTTCGTCGCTGACACGACGCGTGAGACGTGCGCCCTTGGCATAGCCGAAAGAGGTGAGACCGCCGGCCTTTTCAATAACGGAGGAGAGACGCTCGTTCTTGTGGGTGAGGGCATATTCGCCGGGGAAGAGGACTTCGCCCTTGATGGTGATGTTCTGTTGTTCGCTATAGCGCGGCGACTGACGGATGTATATTTCGTCGTAAGGGGCAAGTTCGAACGCGGAGCTCTGGTCGATTTTGAAATCCTCACCGAGTTTGAATCGGAAGGTTTCGGACAACACTGCTGATTCGTTCTCGCCGGAGGGATCCTTAATACGGCGTGCGACATCTACACGGGAGGTTGCTGCTGATTCGAGCAAGCCGCCTGCCTGAACCACGAGGTCTTCGATGGTCATTCCTTTGGCAAAGACGTAGTTGCCTGGACGTGCCACCTGACCGTGGATGGCTACTGTGGGCATGTCGTTAAGATCGTGAATCGAGGGGATATAGAGCATGTCGTTCTTCTGAAGCGGCATGTCGGCAACGCTACCATTGAGGATGCCGTTCACATCGATTGAAATCATGGAACGTGTGTAGTCGGCATTCTCGCGCTGCAGCACAGCATGCGCCGTGAACGCATCGCCCATGAGTCCGTCGGCGGCTTCGATGAGCTGACGGACAGTGTTGATTGTTCCGAGCTGATATAATCCCGGACGGCAGACCGCACCGCGGATTTCAAGTTTATTGGTATAACGGTCCAGCACGCCTTCCACTTCGATGACGTCGCCGTCCTGGGTCTTGAATGACGAGAATTCATTGCGGTTGACCGTACAAATCTCCATTTCCTGATTGTTCTCGCGGACAACGCGAAGCGTCTTGTTATAGGCATTTTTGCCGAACCCGCCGGCATAGCGAACCAGGTCGCTGAGCGTCTCGCCCGGTTTCATCTCATAACGCATGGGACGACGGATATAACCCTTCATTTCGACCACCTGCTCAAAAGCCGGAACAATGACCACATCGCCTTCCTGCAACTGAATATCGCCGTCCAGCCGACCGCGCAGGATGAAATCATAAACGTCGATGGTTCCGACAGTACGGCCGTTGCGGACGATGCTGACCTTGCGGAGGCTGCCGATGTCACTCACGCCTCCTGCGCTATAGAGTGCGTGGAATGCCGTAGCAAACGACGAGAGATTATAGGTGCCGGGGATTGCGACCTCGCCCATCACATTGACCCGGATGGTACGGGCCTGTCCTAATGAAACCAGGAGTTGGGTTGTGCCGTCGTTGCGGTCCAGCCCGGCATAAATCTTGCCAAGTTGTCCGCGCAGGTAATGCTGGCTTTCCTCGATGGTCTTGCCGGCCAGATGCACGGGGCCCAGATTCTCAATTGTAACATTACCGTCGGGCGATATTTCCTGACGGATGGTTGTTTCGTTGTCGCCCCAGATGTCGATAATGACTTCGTCGCCGGCCCCGAGGACATAGTTTTTGGGGGTGGCAAGGTTCAGGGACGGCTCAAAGGTGAGGAACTGGCTGTTGAAGATATTGTGGCCCCAAATCTGATCTTCGGGGTTCTCTTCCTCCAATGGAAATTCGGCAATATCGCCGAATATGTTGTCAGCAACCATGCTGCCCTGCTGGGCCATGAGTTCGTCTTGGGTTGTCAGGCGGTTTCCGTAGTTGGGATTGTATCCTAGGCGCATGGTCTGCGACTGCTGGGTAACCCCCACATTGCTATGGTCGTAGGGATTGGTATAACCGTTGCTGATGTTGCCGTTCCCATAACCGTTGCGGCTGCCGGCTGCAGTTCCGTAACCGCCCTGGTTCCTGGAACTGTTGTACCCCCGGTAGGAAGTCTGAGATTGCCGGTTATTTCTGGTTCTGGAATTCGAATTCATGTCGAAATCACGTCCCACATACGAGGACTCATCCGTCCTTCCGGACAGCGAACGGTTGCGGCTGCGCGACTTTTGGGACTGCGCCCCGTTTTGTACAGTTCCTGAGGCCATCTGTTCCTCGTAGAGGCTTTTCACGCGGTAGGCCTGTTCCTCGGTCACACCGCGGCGAGCCAGTTCGATAGCGATAGTCTGCTGGTCCTTGCCGCTTTTGAGAGCGTTAAGTACATATTCGAGTACCTGTTTGTCGGTCATCGAACTCTGGGCAAATGTCCAAGTAGAAACACTCAGCATGATGCCTGATACAAATGCAATCAGAAGATGTTTGGTGTTCATATAATCTGGTTATATTCTCAAGATATAACGTTCACGCGCAATTTATATTGTGTAAAGTGCCCCTTCAACGACAGGATAATTTTCGATAACGTGGCCGACAGGCACATCGAAACGGACCGGAATCTGATAGGGTTGCAGCATCTCGCGGATGGTTTCCATGAGCGGACGCGGCATTTCAGGATCTTCATCGCAGCCTGTCATCTGTCCGACGAGCAACCCGCGCAGGTCGTCAAGGATACCTGCCAGTTTCAGGCTGTTCATCATTCGGTCGATTTTGTAGGGCGATTCGCCGATGTCTTCGATAAAAAGGATTTTTCCCTCGTAGTCGAAGTCATAGGGCGTTCCGTGGAGGGCGCTGATATTTGCGAAGTTACCGCCGATGACGGGGGCTGTCACGTGCTGGTCGGCAAGGAGGTTCATGGGGTTGCGGTTGTAGCGCAGCAAGTCATTCTGACGCGGCCAAACTCCTTTGCCCTGATAGAAAAGCAGCATGTTGTGAAGGGCCTGGGTGGTACGATGGTCGGGGTATTCGGCCAAATGCCGCATCATGGGAGCATGAACGGATGCTACGCCTGCCTTCTGCCAAAAGGCGTGCAGACAAGTGATATCGCTGAATCCGATTACAGGCTTGTTGGCATGGGCTACCAAATCGACAGGAATGAGATCCAAAATCTGCTGGGCGCCATATCCGCCACGAGAGCACCAAAGGATGTCGACGGATGTATCGTTAAGAGCATCGATGATGTCAAAAGCACGGGCCTGAGGCGTACCTGCATACCTGCCGTATTGACCTTTGGCGTGGAGCGAGAAGTCCACGTCCATACCCCAACTGCGCAATGTGTCGGCACCTGCGGCCATGACTTGCTGGTCGATATGACCTGCCGGTGAGATGATACGGATTTTCATAAGCGTTGTGTGATTTCTTCTAATGTTTGTGTCTTCCAACTCTTGAAGTCCCCTTCGAGAATATGCTTCCGGGCTTCACCCACCAGCCACAGATAGAAGGCCAGGTTGTGGATGGAAGCAATTTGGAGGGCTAAAAACTCCTCGGCGTGGAAGAGATGCCGGAGATAGGCTTTCGAATACTGTCGGTCAACTTCTGCGGGACCGTCCTCCTGGATGGGGGAGAAGTCGTGAGCCCACTTGGCATTTTTCATATTCATGATGCCGTGACGCGTGAATAACATGCCGTTTCGTCCGTTGCGGGTAGGCATTACGCAGTCGAACATATCCACACCGCGTTCTATGCCCTCAAGGATGTTGGCAGGCGTTCCGACCCCCATCAGGTAGCGGGGTTTGTCCTTGGGCAGTATTTCGTTCACAATTTCAATCATTTCGTACATTTTCTCGGTAGGTTCTCCTACGGCCAGTCCCCCGATTGCATTACCGTCGCAGCCCTTTTCGGCTACATTCTCGGCAGCACGCCGTCGCAGGTCGGGATAGGTGCAGCCCTGGACGATTGGGAAAAGGCTCTGATGGTATCCGTAGGGACATTCCGTTTCGTTGTACCGGGCGATACAGCGGTCTAACCATCGTTCTGTCAGGTCGAGTGATTTGCGGGCGTAGCTGTAGTCGGACTGACCGGGAGGACATTCGTCAAAAGCCATCATGATGTCGGCACCAATGGTGCGTTCGATATCCATGACACGTTCGGGGGAGAACATATGTTTCGACCCGTCGATGTGGCTGCGGAACACAGCACCTTCTTCTGTGAGTTTGCGGTTTTCTGCCAGGGAAAAGACCTGAAACCCTCCGCTATCGGTCAGAATGGGGCGGTCCCAGCCGTTGAATTTGTGTAATCCTCCAGCCTCGGAGAGCACATCCAGACCGGGTCGCAGGTAGAGATGGTAGGTGTTGCCGAGTATGATTTGTGCCTTCACTTCCTCTTTGAGTTCATGGAAATGAAGACACTTCACGCTGCCCACTGTGCCAACGGGCATGAATATCGGAGTAAGGATGGTCCCGTGGTCCGTCTCAATGCGTCCTGCACGGGCCCACGAATTGGAATCGGTTCCTTGTAGTTCGAAAGTCATTGTTTAGCGTTTGTTTCCCGATTTGCTTTAATTATCTCTTTGATCCACCAGGCCAGTCCGATTACAATCACTACCGCCAGTCCTGCCTTAAAGTATCCGCTGTATTCTTCAACTTTTGCAATCACGGCATCCGGACCGATTGATTTGCCTAAAACGGCACCCAGCGCAACCAGCACGGTGTTCCACGCAGCAGCACCGAGGAAGGTGAAGAGGAGGAAGGTGCGAAGTTTCATCTTGGCCAGTCCGGCAGGGATAGAGATGAGTTGTCGGATGGCAGGAATCAGGCGTCCTACAAAGGTCGATACGGCCCCGTGCCGGTCAAAATACTGTTCTGCCTCCACGACCTTGCGTTCGGTGATGAGACACATATGTCCTAATTTGGAGTTCGCAAATTTATAGACGATGGGCCGTCCCAGCCACCAGGCCAGTCCGTAGTTGACCAGTGCCCCGATGATGGCTCCCAGCGTTCCGAACAGTACGACCATAGGAAGACTCATTTCGCCTTCGGTGACAGCCAGGTAAGCCGCCGGTATCATGATGATTTCAGAGGGGAAGGGGATGAACGAACTTTCGACGGCCATGAAGAAGGTTATCACTCCGTAGTTCATATTCTCACTGATCCATTGATATAATTCTTCCATGCAATGCAGATAAATATGCTGTTTATAGATGTTCTTAAGGATGTCTCAGAAAAAAGTCTTCCACGACACGTGCCAGGCTTTTGTCTTTGGGATGCATTTTACGGAGTCTGGTAAAGGCATCGAGAGCCGTTTCCTGTCGGTCCATCTGTTCAGCCAGCCGGCCGAGGTCCGCCAAATCTTCCATAGCAGGATGAGGCCTGTTTGTCAGTTTGGTCAGGTCCTCGAGCGCCTCCTCGAAACGATTGGCAGTGATGAGAATCGAAATGCGGAGCCGGGCCCTTTCATTCCGTTCTCTGGTTTTGGCCGGAACGGGCATCTTGTCGATGGCCTCGATGGCGGCAGGAGTATTGCCCCGATCCAGTTCGAACCACATTTTATCTTTCAGAAGGAATTCATTGTGTTCGTCAATCAACAATCCGAGGTTGATGGCACGTTCGCAGTCATTGTAGCGATTCACATTGTAATAGCACTTCGCAAGCGCATGCCAAACGTTAGGCCGATAGGCATCGAGGGCGGAGGATTTCTCCAAAAGTTCAATCCTATCGTCGATGTTTTTCTGCTGCAACGCCAACCGCCACAGGTCGTATGCACGAATGTTTCTTTCTTCTAATAATGTCATTATTTCGAGTCTCGGAGCAGAACGGTGCGGTTGAACACGATATGGTCTTCTGTGGTGTCGTAATCGACGCAGAAGTAGCCTATGCGCTGGAACTGATAATAACGGTTCTCGGTCGAAATGTGGGAAGCGCCGACCCGTTTGCGAGCCTGTTCTGCAGCCCAGGGCTCCAGATAGGCACAAGGCAGAACCACCTCGCTTTGAGGATTGAGCAGCTCGCGGAAATCGCGTTCGTCGGCAGAGGGATCCTCCACCGTGAAAAGATTATCGTACAGACGGACTTCTACGGGCACGGCTTCTTTCCGGCTCACCCAGTGGAGCGTACCTTTCACCTTGCGGTCGGCACCGGGCATACCGCTCTTCGAGTCGGGATCGTAGGTGCAGAGAATCTCGGTGATGGTACCGTTCTCATCCTTCACAACCCCGGTGCACTTGATAATGTAGGCGCTCTTCAGACGCACTTCTTTGTCGATTGTAAGGCGGAAGAATTTCTTTTCGGCCACTTCCTGGAAATCTTCGCGTTCGATGTACAGTTCGCGGGAGAATGGCATTTTATGTGTGCCGGCTTCCGGTTCTTCCGGGTTGTTCTCCATTTCCATCATCTCGACTTTACCTTCGGGGTAATTGGTAATGGTCAGTTTGACTGGATCCACCACACCCATCACGCGGAGCGCATGTTTGTTGAGGTCTTCGCGTACAGCATGTTCGAGCAGTTTGATGGAAATCATACCATCGTACTTGGTATAGCCGATGGTGTCGATGAAGCTGTGTATCGAATCGGAGGTGTAGCCTCGGCGGCGCAATCCGCAGAGGGTAGGCATGCGGGGGTCATCCCAGCCGCGAACCAGTCCTTCCTTGACGCATGCCAGAAGTTTGCGCTTCGACATCATCGTGTAGGTCATGTTCAGGCGGTTGAATTCAATCTGACGGGGTACATACGTTGTACCCTTGATGTCGGCCAGCACCTTGGCGAAATAATTATAGAGAGGACGGTGAACTTCAAATTCGAGGGTACAGATGGAATGGGTGATGCCCTCGAAGAAGTCTGACTGCCCGTGAGCGAAGTCATACATGGGGTAGGCATGCCATTTTGTACCGGTTCTGTGATGCGGGTGATCTATGATACGGTACATGATGGGATCCCTGAAGTGCATGTTGGGATTGGCCATGTCAATCTTGGCTCTGAGGGTCTTTGTTCCTTCAGCGAACTCGCCTTTGTTCATGCGGCGAAAGAGGTCCAGCGATTCCTCGACGGGACGGTTGCGGTAGGGCGATTCCTGACCGGGGGTTGTGGGTGTGCCTTTTTGGGCAGCAATTTCCTCGGCTGAAAGCTCATCGACGTAGGCCAGACCCCGCTTGATCATTTCTTCTGCAAGATCCCAAAGCTGCTGGAAATAGTCCGATGCATAGTATTTGCGGTCTTCCCAGTCAAAGCCCAGCCAATGGATGTCTTCCTGGATTGCATCTACATATTCGGTATCTTCCTTGGAGGGATTGGTGTCATCGAAACGCAAGTTGCATTTGCCGCCGAACTTCCGGGCGGCACCGAAGTCCATGCATATGGCTTTGGCATGTCCGATGTGGAGATATCCGTTAGGCTCGGGTGGGAAACGGGTGTGCACCACCTGAGTAGGAGAGTTCTTAACTTTGCCGGCCTCAATGTCGGCAGCGATGGCCTCTTCGATAAAATTGAGGCCTTTCTTTTCTTCGATATTTTCTAGAGCAGTTGCCATGTCAGTCAAAATTTATATGGAAGGCAAAATACTGTTTTATTTAATTATAATTCGAGGTTGCCGTCGTGGATTTCGTGCCACGGAAGTCCCTGGATGTTGAGCTGTTCCATAAAGGGGTCCGGATCGAATTCCTCCACGTTGTGTACACCGGGTTTCTTCCAGATGCCCTTGACGAACATCATGGCCCCGATCATTGCGGGAACGCCGGTGGTGTAGCTTACGCCCTGCATTCCTGTTTCCTTATAGGCTTCCTGGTGGCTGCAGTTGTTATAGACGTAATAGGTGTGTTCCTTGCCGTCCTTCAATCCGCGTATGCGGCAGCCTATCGAGGTTTCACCCTCATAGTTCTCGCCGAGGTCCTGAGGATTGGGAAGCACTGCTTTGAGGAATTGCAGAGGCACAATCTTCACCTTCACCTTCTTGTCGGGGTCGTCAGCCAGAGGCGCTTCATAGGTGATTTCGTCAATGCGGCTCATGCCGAGATTCTGGATGCAGTCAAGATAGGTGAGATATTGCTGGCCGAAGGTCATCCAGAAACGTCCGCGTTTGATTGTGGGGAAGTTGATAACCAGACTCTCCAGTTCCTCATGGTGGAGCAGATAGCTCTCGCGGGGACCGATATTGGGATAGGTGAGAGGCTGGTGGATCTCGAGCGGTTCGGTTTCAATCCATTTGCCGTTTTCGTAATACAGTCCTTTCTGGGTAATCTCGCGAATGTTGATTTCCGGGTTGAAGTTGGTGGCAAACGCCTTGTGATGGTTGCCGGCATTGCAGTCAACGATGTCGAGATATTGGATTTCGTCGAAGTGGTGTTTCGCTGCATAAGCCGTATATACACCCGATACGCCGGGGTCAAAACCGCAGCCGAGAATTGCAGTGAGTCCTGCCTTTTCAAATCTCTCGCGATAGGCCCACTGCCACGAGTATTCGAAATGCGCCTCGTCGATAGGTTCGTAGTTTGCCGTGTCGAGATAGTTTACTCCGGCTTCCAGACAGGCATCCATGATGGTGAGGTCCTGATAGGGGAGGGCGAGGTTGATACAGAGCTCGGGTTTGAATTCTTTCATCAGGGCAACGAGTGCCTGTACGTTGTCGGCGTCCACGGCCGCAGTTGTGATATTCGGAATGTTTTTCTGTCCGCGTTCTTTGCATTTTGCAAGGATTTCCGCTTTCACTTTTTCACACTTCGTCTGTGTTCTCGATGCAATGCAGATGTCGGTGAAAATTTCGGCATTTTGTGCCAACTTATGTGCTGCTACGGTACCTACACCACCACAGCCGATTTGTAATATTCGAGCCATATTTGATTTTACTGTTTTAATGTTTTGCTATTTGCATCTGTTTCAATTTTCTGTCGTCAGTCCCGTTCCAGGTAGGTGTAACCGTAGAGACCCGATCTGTAGTTCGAAAGGAACTCTTTGCCCTCGTGCAACGTAATTTTACCTTGCTTGACAGACTTGGTGACCCAGGTTTCGAGGGTGCGGACCAGTTTCTTGGTGTCGTATTCCGCCCAGTTCAGCACGTCGCTTACGGTTTCTCCGTCGATGGTCTGGTCGATGCGGTAGCCGTCCTTGTCCACGGAAATGTGAACCGCAGAAACGTCACCGAACAGGTTGTGCAAATCGCCCAGAATTTCCTGATATGCGCCCACAAGGAACACGCCGAAGTAGTAAACCTCATTTTTTCTTATGCTGTGGACCGGAAGCGAGTTGGTGATGCTGTTGGCCGTCACATAACTCAGAATCTTGCCGTCCGAGTCGCATGTGATATCCTGAATGGTGGCGTGCCGGTCGGGTTTTTCGTCCAGCCGCTGAATGGGCATGAGGGGAAAGACCTGATCGATGGCCCAGGAGTCGGGGAGCGACTGGAAGAGCGAGAAGTTGCAGAAATATTTGTCGGCAAGCAGCTTGCTCACCTGATGAAGTTCCTCCGGCGGGCGTTTCATAGACTGGGCAACCTGGTTGATTTCCCGGGTCACGCTCCAGAACAGTTTTTCAATCTGGGCTCTTGTCTTCAGGTCGATCAGGCCGTGAGAAAAGAGCTGTATCACCTCATCGCGAATCTGCTGGGCATCATGCCAGTTCTCGAGAGCAGAACGCTGGTTGATATTGTCCCAGATTTCGTAGAGGTCTTTAACCAGCTGGTGGTCGTTTTCTCCCACCTCCCATTCTTCAGGCATCTCGGGCAGCGTTGCCGTTTCGAGCACATTGAAAATCAGCACCGAATGGTGGGCCGCCAGACTGCGTCCGCTTTCCGTGATGATATTCGGATGGGGCAAATCGTTCTTGTCGGCTTCCTCCATCAGTGTGTACATGATGTCGTTCACATATTCCTGGATGGAATAGTTGACAGAACTCTCGGACGAGGAACTGCGCGTTCCGTCGTAATCGACACCGAGACCGCCGCCTGCATCTACAAACTCAACATGGAATCCCAATTTCCAAAGCTGCACATAGAACTGGGCCGCCTCGCGGATGGCCGTTTTGACGTGACGGATGTTGGTCACTTGGGAGCCGATATGGAAGTGGATGAGTTTGAGACAGTCGTTCAGACCCTTTTCTTCCAGCATATCCAATGCTTCCAGCAACTCGGATGAGGTGAGTCCGAATTTGGAGGCATCGCCGCCGCTTTCTTCCCATTTGCCCGAACCGGAGGATGCCAGTTTGATCCGGATGCCGATATTGGGCCTTACATGCAGTCGTTCCGAGATTTCTGCAATCAGATCCAACTCGTTCAGCTTTTCGACTACGAGATAGATCCTGCGCCCCATCTTCTGGGCTGTCAATGCGAGTTCGATGAAACTTTCATCTTTGTATCCGTTGCAGATAATAATCGCATCCGAATCCGGTTTCATTGCAATCACAGCATGGAGTTCCGGCTTGGAGCCGGCTTCCAGTCCCAGGTTGAATTTCTCGCCGTGATCAATCACTTCCTGAACCACGGGCTTCATCTGGTTCACCTTGATGGGGAAGACTGAATAGCATGTGCCCTTGAACCCGTATTCTTTGCTGGCTTTGCGAAAACAGTCCGACATCTTTTCGATACGGTTGTCAATGATGTCAGGGAAGCGAAGCAGGACAGGCGCCGTGATGTCTCGCAGTGCCAGCTCGTCCATGATTTCGCGCAAATCAACCTGTACACCGTCTTTCTTGGGAGTCACGACTACGTGTCCCTTTTCGTTGATGTCGAAATAATTCACACCCCAGCCATGAATGTTATAGAGTTCGGCGGAGTCTTCGATATGCCATTTTTTCACGTTCTCGTCTTTTAAATTATTTGAGGGTGCAAAGATAATGATTATTTCTCAATTTTCGGCTATTTTATTTTAAAATATGATAAAACAAGGGCACTTTTCCCCAAAAATTACTCTTTTGTGACCCCGCACGGGAGCACAAACTTCACCTCCTTGAACCAAAAACTGCGTTTTTCGCCGTTTCTTTTTTCGAGAGTCATACGGCCGTCGGGTGCAATTCCTGTGATTTTTGCCTCAAATTCTTCGCCGGTTTCGGAGTCTGAGTAGGGGTGATATCCTTCATTCCGGTAGAGCCGGTAAATGTAGTTTTTGTGAATATGTTCTGCGCCCTTTTCCCGAATTTCATGATAATGGAGAATGAGCCTCTCGCACACTTTATGCAGAAACGCTTCGGGTGGGATTTCTTCCATATGAGCTTCGATGTCGGACAGTAGTTCGGGACTTACGGCGCGGAGTGCGACGGTGGCTCCGGGGGGCTGCAGTGTGTCGGGATATGCGCCTTCGTTTTCCATCAGTTTTTCGAGCATCAGCTGCCGGAGCGAAACAGGGTTCGGAGCCGATGATAAAAAATCCATCTGGTTAATGTTGATGCCTATTCCGATAACGCTGTCCTGCAGACGGGTTCCGACGATTCTGTTTTCAATCAGCATGCCCGCGATTTTGCGGTCGTCGTGGTATATGTCGTTCGGCCATTTGATTGAAAAACCGGGGAAATATTCTTCCAGCGTTTCGACAATTGCCAGGGCTGCTGTTTCCGAGAGTACAAACTGTTTGGCGGGCGAAAGCCAGACGGGGTGCAATAACATCGAAAAAGAGATGTTTTTGTCTGCTTCGCTTTCCCACGAATTGCCTGTCTGACCGCGCCCTTCGGTTTGTCGTTTCGTCCATAAAACAGTGCCTTCTTCCAACATTTCTTTAGCTTCCAGTCTTCGCAGCATTTCGCTGTTGGTCGAGCCAACTGAGGGCAAATGAATGAAGTTCATACGTCAATTTAATTTGGATTTAGGGCAATTTTTGCAAAAAAAAGCAACTTTTTTGCCCCAGATTCATTTTATATAAAAAATAATCACTATATTTGCCTCGCAAATTCAGAGGCAGTGCAAAGATATATCAAATTTTTGACATTTCCAAACGAAGAGGCAAAATTATTGAAATTTTTATGCTGGACGATAATTATTACATGCGTCAGGCTCTTTCTGAAGCTCAAAAAGCGGCTGCCGAAGATGAAATCCCCATCGGTGCCGTGGTCGTGTCGCAGGGCAATATCATAGCCCGGAGCCATAATCTCACGGAGAAACTTAACGACGTGACAGCACATGCCGAGATGCAGGCCATCACGGCAGCAGCCGAATATCTGGGCGGTAAATACCTCACGGAATGTACCCTTTATGTCACCATTGAGCCGTGCGTAATGTGTGCCGGCGCCCTCGGCTGGAGCCAGATATCCCGTATCGTGTATGGTGCGCCCGACCCCAAAAGGGGCTATCAGCTCTTTGCCCCCCGTGCATTACACCCCAGGACGGAATGCATCGGCGGCGTTCTGGAGGAGGAGTGTGTCCAACTGATGAAAGATTTTTTCCAAAATATAAGAAAATGAACTGTTTGATTCTGACCGCTTTACTGAGCGCAGTAGTCATGGGCGCTGACGCTCAGGCCTATGTCCCTTCATCGGCAGCTGATTCTGCCTGGATCTTTGCTTATTCAACGCACAAAAACAAAGACCACAACGGCTTGCATTTTGCCTGGAGCGGTGATTGCGTCACGTGGCATGAAATCGGGCCGGAGCATTCTTTCGTTCAGTCGGATTACGGAAACTGGGGGCCCCAGAAACGTATGATGGACCCCTCGCTCCGTCAAACGGCTGACGGAACATGGGAACTGATTTTCAAAGTCAATGAAAAGGAACCCCGGAAAAGGGCTTATACCTCATCAGGCGATCTGGTGCACTGGCTGCCGCAGGATTATTATGAAAAAGATTTCTGGCAGGCTGAAAGAGACTCGCTCATTCTACCCTCGTCCGGCAAAGTCGGAGGAGAGATTCACAAGGTTCCGATGACCCTTGTCCGTGGGTTGCTTAATGAAATGGCACGTGTCGCCTATAACAACACAGCGAATGCGGAACGGCTGGTTGACGATTCTGTCCGTTTCAAGGGGCTCAATCCACAGAAAACAAGGATCAGGGTCTCAACGGAGAACGCAAAACCCATCTCCGACAAACTTCTGGGCATCTTTTTCGAGGATATCTCTTATGCAGCCGACGGCGGCCTGTATGCCGAGTTGATAGAGAACCGCGATTTTGAATATACTCCCCGCGACAACCGGCGCGATTCCAATTGGAATGCCAAGAAAGCCTGGGGCGTCGAGGGCGATGCCGGATTTGACATTGCGGACGAGAATCCCATCCATGAGAATAATCCGCATTATGCCGTGTTCAAAACGTCTGGCAATGGAGCGCTGACCAATACTGGATGGGACGGCATTGTGGTCAGGAAAAATGCCCGCTACGATTTCTCCCTTTTCGGCAGAACCGCCAATGGCAAGACATCGGTGAAAGTGGAACTCCTGTCCCCTCAGGACGAGGTGCTGGCTACGGCTATGGTCTCTGTCGCTAAAGGGGAGAAGTGGGGGACGGCCAAAGCGGTGCTGAAGGCCAAGGGCGATTGTGACAAGGCGCATTTGCGTCTCACTCCGCAGGCCTCCGGAACCTATCATTTCGATATGGTGTCGCTCTTCCCGCAGGATACCTGGAATCACCGAAAGAACGGTCTCCGCAAGGATATGATGCAGGTGCTTTACGATATGAAGCCCGGCTTTGTACGTTTCCCCGGAGGCTGTGTGAGCCACGGCGACGGCCTTGACAATCTCTATCGCTGGAAGAACACCGTCGGGCCGCTCGAAGCGCGCAAGCCCAACTTTAATATCTGGCACTATCACCAGACCGTCGGCCTGGGTTACTATGAGTACTTCCTCATCTGTGAAGACCTGGGTGCTGAGCCGCTCCCCGTTTTGGCTGCAGGCGTACCCTGTCAGAATTCTGCCGAGGGAGGTTTGGGTCAGCAGGGCGGTATTCCGATGGACCAGATGGATGAATACACGCAGGATGTGTTGGATTTGATTGAATATGCCAACGGCGATCCCAAGACGTCCCAGTGGGCTAAGCTCAGGGCCGATGCCGGTCATCCGAAGCCTTTCAACCTCAAGATGATAGGCATCGGCAACGAAGACATGATTACCCGTGTTTTTGAAGAGCGTTTCGAATACATCTTCAAAGCCGTCAAGGCCAAATATCCCGACATTGAAGTCGTAGGTACGGTAGGCCCCTTCTTCGAGGGTTCCGACTATGAAGAGGGCTGGCGTTTTGCCAAGTCTCTCAATGTCGATATCGTCGACGAGCATTATTATTGTCCTCTGGGTTGGTTCCTCAACCATTCTGATTTCTATGATTCCTATCAGCGGGGAGGCCCGCGTGTCTATCTCGGTGAGTATTCTGCCCAGGTGCCCGCGAAGGTCAATTGTCTGGAATCGGCTCTGGCCGAGGCCCATTATCTCTGCAACGTGGAACGTAATGCCGATGTGGTGTCGATGATCAGCTATGCGCCGCTTTTTGCCAAACGCGGTTATGCCCGCTGGAATCCCGACATGATTTATTTCGACAATACAAACATCACGCTCACGGCTGGCTATCAGGTTCAGAAACTCTTCGGTAATTATGCGGGCCAGACGTATCTGCCAAGTTCGGTTGCCGTGGAAGGACGTGATTCCAAGTTGCAGCGACGCCTCGCCGCATCCTGTGTCGAGGATAAAACCACGGGTGACCTGATTGTCAAGGTCGCCAACCTCTTGCCTGTCACCAACGAAGTGACCATAGAACTGCCCAAGGCCGTCAGCCTGAAGGCGGCCGAGACGCTTACAGGCCGGCTTGAAGCCGTCGAGGTGGCCCCCGTTCCCCTTGAGGGCGCATCTTTAAGCGTCAATGTTCTTCAGGCGACGCTCGATGCTTATTCCTTCACTGTTTTCAGAGTTTCAACTAAATAATATAATATGGTTTTGACCGACAACTGGTTCACCGCGCTTTCCGAGAATGAAGACGGTAGCTATACTTTTATTTCCGGCCGTACAGGTATCGATGCCTTTATTGCATCCGGCAAACTGAAAGAGCGGCTGGAGGTGACCTGGGAATACAAACCCGACGACAAGGGATTGCCTGCCGACGACCATGAGGCGGAACTCATGGAGGAGGTGGAAGAGAAACTCCGGCATGCGATGGAGAAAGACAAACTCGCCATTCTGACCGGTATCTACACCGGACAGGGCAGCCGGCAATGGGTTTATATCTGCCGTAATACCAAGGCTTTCGGAGAACGGCTTAACGACACGCTCCAAGGCTATCCCCAGCTCCCCATCCATATTTATGCGGAACAGGATCCTGAGAATCAGGAGTACAAAGAACTCCTGGAACTCAAGGGACAAGACGATTAGACCATCGTCTCAATTTTACCATTGGATAATTGACCCCGGCGGCACAGGAAAATAGTAAAATTGTAAAATAGTCAAATAGTGAAATGGTCAAATAGTAAAAATAGTCAAATAAAACTATGATTATCGGTATCGCAGGTGGCACAGGCTCTGGCAAAACCACCGTAGTCCACAAGATTATTGAAAGTCTCCCGCAGGGGAGTGTTGCAGTCATTTCTCAGGATTCCTACTACAAGGATTCCAGTCATATTCCGTGGGAAGAACGCCGTGCGCAGAATTTCGACGAGCCCAGGGCCTTTGACTGGCCGTTGCTGCTCGAACATCTCATGATGCTTCGCGACGGCAAGACCATCGAGGAACCAGTCTACGACTATGTGACCTGCTCCCGTCTCAAGGAAGTCAACATCGTACAGCCTCGTCCGGTTATGATTCTCGAAGGTATTATGGCGCTGGTCGATCCCTCCATCCGTGCGATTCTGGACATCAAGGTCTTTGTGGATGCCGACAGCGACGAACGACTGATTCGTGTCCTCCGGCGCGACAGCATTGAGCGCGGACGCACCATCGAGGATCTCATCGACCGCTACCAGCGCATCATCAAGCCGATGCATAATCTTCACATTGAGCCCACCAAGGCTTTTGCCGATATAATTGTGCCCCAGGGCGGCAGCAACAGCGTTGCCATCGATGTGCTCAAGCAGTTCATCCAGAAACAACTGTAATTCCCCGTCCCATAGGGCTGACTGACTGGCGATGAACCGTACTGTTCGCATATTGCGTGTTCTCTACCATCGCAAACGCTACATTCTTGTGATTGCGGTGGCTGTTGTCGTGGTGCTTGCCGTGCTCACTCCCGTGGCCGTCGAGTCGTCTGTATCCGAACCGCAGCCGACGCCGCGTTCGTGGAGCGAGATACAGCAGAGCAACACCTTGCGGGCTGTCATGATACCGTCGTCTATATCTGCTTTCCGTTATAGCGGCAAGTGGCGTGGACGGGAGTTCGAGGACGGCTCCCGGGTGGCTTCCCTCTTGGGACTCCGCCTCGTCGTTCTGTTCGCCCCTACCGAACAGGCGATGTTCGACTCCCTCTTCTGCGGTGCGGCCGACATTGCCATGTGGCCGGTCTCCGGCAGCGTGGCCTCCCGATATCTCTGGCTCCGGCCGTGTGGCTACCGTTATCAGGTGGCACAGGCCATGATCAGCCCGCGCAGTCTGCGCATCTCGGCACGTGACACCTCGCGCTATACGCTTGCCATCCTTGCCGGCTCCCGGCAGGAAGAGGTGGCTCTCGGGGATTCTCTCCATCTCAATTTTTCGCTGCTTCCCTGGTGCCGGACCATGGTATCGGCCGACTCGGCAACGGTCGAGGACCTCGTTGCCGGTGTCGCGGAGGGCCGTTGGGATGCGACGATGGTTGACCGGAATTTCGGCGAACTGATGGTCACCTACTATACCAAGTTGCGTCTTTCCGAGTCGTTCATAGGTTCTGAAGATACGGTCTCCTGGATGGTGGTCAATACCCAGGACACGCTGGCCGCGATGATAGATTCGCTCTGTGCGGGGAGCCGCCATAAACCCAGCTACGCGCCTATTAATAAAAGGTATTACGAACTCTCGCACGGTCATGATGTCAGCATAAAATACCTGTTGGGAGGCGGGCAGCTCAGCGTTTACGATGACCTCTTCCGCAAGTACAGCTCCCGCATCCCGTGGGACTGGCGGCTTCTGGCGG
>CAJOOX010000132.1 GCA_905236195.1 uncultured Bacteroidales bacterium | reverse complement strand
CTACGGGAATCTACAGGCTCAGGTGCAGGTGGCATTCTAAGAGCCTCAGAAGATCCACCCCAGCCTCCCCCTTGAAAGGAGGGGGCAGGATTAGTTTAGAGTCAGTTCAAAAAAGTTTAAGAGTTTCCCGTGCGGACAAGCGTAAAATCGCAAAATCGTAAATAGTAAAATAGTAAAATAGTAAAATAAAAATATGTTCATTAAATTACTTCTTACCGCAATCTTTCTGATTGCAATCATTGCAGTAGGCATCCGGTCGTCCAAACAGGCGAATTCCGTAGATGGGTTCGTGCTGGGCGGCCGTAATGTAGGTCCCTGGCTTTCGGCCTTTGCCTACGGCACCAGTTATTTCTCGGCAGTCGTCTTTGTGGGCTACGCCGGACAGTTCGGCTGGAAATATGGACTCTCATCGACTTGGATAGGTGTGGGCAATGCCGTGATAGGCTCGCTCCTGGCCTGGCTCGTCCTCGGCAAACGCACCCGCCAGATGACACAGCATATCCAGAGCCGTACGATGCCGGATTTCTTCGGCACGCGTTTCAATTCGCAGATGCTGCGTGTCGTTGCCTCCATCATCGCGTTCGTATTCCTCATCCCCTACACAGCCGGTGTCTATAAAGGCATCTCGACGCTTTTCGAGATGGGTTTCGGCATTCCGTATGAATACTGTGTTGTCATCATGGCAGCGCTCACAGCAGTGTATGTTATCCTGGGCGGCTATCGCGCCACAGCCCTGAATGACTTCATCCAAGGCATCATCATGCTTTTCGGCATCGCGACCATCATCGCGGTTGTACTCAATAACCAGGGCGGTCTGACGGAAGCCGTAAGCAAAATGGCGGCGATTCCCGCCGACGGGAACCCGAATGTGAACGGCGGCTTTGCATCGCTGTGGGGGCCCAACCCGTTGGACTTGCTTGGCGTGGTTATCCTGACTTCGCTGGGCACATGGGGTCTACCCCAGATGGTCGGCAAGTTCTACTCCGTCACCGACGAAGCAGCCATCCGTCGCGGAACCATCATCTCGACGCTGTTTGCTTTCATCGTATCCGGCGGCTGCTACTTCCTGGGCGGTTTCGGCCGTCTGTTCGGCATGCCACCCACATTACCCAACGGACGTCTTGACTTCGACAGCATCATTCCCTCGATGCTGGTTACCCTGCCCGATGCCCTCATCGGTCTGGTGGTATTGCTGGTGCTTTCCGCATCGATGTCCACCCTTGCCTCGCTGGTACTGACATCCTCCTCAACGATGACCCTCGACCTCATCTACCGCGACAAGAAAGCACATCCGGGCGAAGTGGAAACCGGCTCGATTGACGCAAAGGTAGCCGACCGGTTCGAACACCGTAAGGTGATTGTGATGCGTGTGCTGATTGTTTTCTTCATTGCTATCTCGCTTCTGATTGCTCTCAATCCCCCCACATTCATTGCCCAGATGATGGGTATTTCGTGGGGTGCCCTTGCCGGAGCCTTCCTGGCTCCCTTCATGCTGGGACTATACTGGAAAGGTGTGACGGCAACATCGGTTTGGGCATGTTTCGTATGGGGCGTGGGCATCACGGTGGTGAACATGCTGATGGGGAATCCCATCTCACCCATCAACTGCGGCGCGATTGCGATGCTGGGCGGTTTCATTGTGGTCTGGCTTGTCTCACTGTTCACAACGAAACTTTCGAAAACCTATGTGGACAGGATTTTCGAATGCTATAAATAAGAGTACCCCCCTCAAAGAGCGAGGGGAGTAAAATGAGCAGGCCAGACGGCGCGGAGCTGTCTGGCCTGTTTTTATGGAAGAACCGTTGGTTTTATCTGACAACCCGGATGCTGAGTTCGTAGAGTGCGTAGAGGGGGATGGTGACCAGGATGAGGGTAAAAATGTCCGGGGGTGTAATAATGGCCGATACAACCATGATGGCCACAAGGGCGTGGCGGCGGTAAGTTTTGAGGAGAGAGGCGGATACGAGTCCCACGCGTGAGAGAATCCACATGAGAACGGGCAACTGGAAGACCAGGCCCATCACAAGGGTGAGGGACGCAAACGTAGTCACATAGCTTTCGAGTGTGATGGTGTTTTCAATTTCAGGCGACACCTGATAGGTCCCCAGAAAACGGAAGGCAATGGGGAAAAGGATAAAGTAGTTCATCAGCACGCCGATGACAAAGAGGGCATACATAGTCCCTAGAATGGGAACGGCGTAACGACGCTCGTTTGTATAGAGGGCAGGCGCGACAAACGAGAAAAGCTGATATATAATATAAGGAGAAACCACGAGGGCGCCCAGCACAAAAGATGCCGTGACGTGCATCATAAACTGGGCACTGAGATCCGTAGAGATGAGCCGCACGTGATAGGGTTCGAAGTGAAAATCATAGTGAACCCACAGCATGAGCCGTTCAAGGGCTCGATAGGTCACAAAATCCCACTCCTTGGGGGCGAGCAGAATGCGGAAGGTCCAGTCCTTGAAACAAAACACCAGCACGCCGGAGACTGCAACAGCTATGACAATCCGGAGAATCACCTTGCGGAGTTCCTCCAGATGTTCCCACAACGTCATGTATCCGGTCGGTTTCGCTTCAGGCATGCGAATGTCAGGCTTTGGCCGAATCCCGGGGGCCGGTGGAGTCCTCTTTCTGCGACAGTTTGTCTTTCTCGTCTTCGACGCCGTTAACACCGTCCTTGAAACTCTTGACACCCTTGCCGATGCCCTTCATGAGTTCGGGGATCTTCTTGCCGCCGAAAATGAGCAGCACAACCAATGCGATGAGGATAATCTCAGTCGTTCCTATAAACAGAAAAAGCATTTTATTTTATATTTAAGAATTTTATATTTCAGTTAAAGTATCCGAATTATCATCATCGGCGGTAAAGCCCCTCACCTTCAGAGGAGGGTTGTGGAGAGGTTTTTGAGAGCAGCGGCAAGGCCTTCCTTGGGAACTCCGACCTTATTGAACCCGGCGAGGAGCCGGGCAACAATCTCGGCATGCGGGCGCCCCTTGGACTCGAGATCGCACGCCAGTCCGGCGGCACGATAGGAAACAGAGCCGGAGTTGTGAATCATCACAAACACAGGAGCATAAAAATCGATGTGGTCCCTGAAGATACGGTCGGGATCGTCGGTCTTGTATAGCTGGAGGGCATCCGAGTCTTCCATGACCACGATGTCGGCTTTCTCATAGCAGTCAATAATCTGAGGCATGAGCATCACATTCTCGCCTTGTCCAAGGCGCTGGAGACCGGCATCATAGACGATAATGGCCTTACGCTCCACAGCATAGTCCACAATCTCGTTCACCACGGGGCTGACCGTCGGTTCGAGGGTATATTTACCGCCGAAAAGTATAAAATCGTTGGGGTCGATACGGGGCCAAACCACATCGAGACGTCCAGCCGGCGGATAGAGGCGATAGAAATCTTTGTACTCGCTCCCATCCTCCTCACGATGAGATATACAAAGGGCGGTGCTCCCCTCGTAAAAGACACACATTCCTTCGGTCTTGACTCCGCGCTGCTGCATGTATTCAAGAATTTTCTTACCCAGCCGGTCGTCACCCACCTCGCTGATGAGGGCTGCATCGGCACCCTGTTCACCGAGATGGAGCAATGTCTCGAAAATCTCACCGCCGGGAGCGCCCGACTGTGGCACATTGTTGCGAAGGGTGATGGTGTAAACCGTCTCTCCGATGCCAATTATTCTTGCCATAATTACTGCTCTATACTTTTTATCGCTGCAAAAATAATCATTTTTTTTGACATCTTGTTTATATCTGCGAAAAAATTTGTATTTTTGCACCGATTTTTTTCGGCATTCACCCCAAAACAATGCAAACGACACTATCCAACGGGCTCCGAGTAGTCCACATTCCTGCCTCAACCGCCGTCTCCTGGTGCGGTTTTATGGTGGACTGCGGCACGCGCGACGAAGTATCGCCGGCGCAGTTCGGACTGGCCCACTTCATCGAACACATTCTTTTCAAAGGCACAGAGCGCCGCGACTCATTCCACGTGAACCAACGCATGGAATCGGTTGGCGGCGAGCTCAATGCGTTCACCACCAAGGAGAATACGACCTTCTACTCGGCCTTCCTTTCGAAACACTTCACGCGAGCCTGCGAACTGCTCTGAGACCTGATTATTCACCCCACGGCTCCCCGGCACGAACTCGAAAAGGAACGCGAGGTGGTCATCGACGAAATCGAAAGCTACCTGGACACGCCTTCCGAAAATATCTTCGACGAGTTTGAGAATGCGCTCTTTGAGGGACACCCGCTGGGCCACAACATCCTGGGCTCGGCTGAGACCGTGAGGACGTTCGACCCGGAGACCTGTCTGCAGTTCATCCGCTGGCATTACCGGGCCGACAACATGGTTTTCTTCCACTATGGATCCACACCGGAAACACAGGTACTGCGAACG